>NZ_QOAY01000264.1:1066-13177 GCF_003314775.1 Microbacterium sp. H6
CTGGAGCAGCGCGCCGATGTAGTTGCCGATCTGGAGGGAGTCGGCGGAGGGCTGCATTCCGGAGTAAAGGCGAGGTCTCGTCACGGGATCAATCCTATGCGGTTCGTGCGGTGCCCCTACGATGGGCGCATGGCCTCCGCATCTCCCCGTCAACGGTCGCGGAAGGATCGGGCCCTCTACGTCGAGGTGCTGATCCGGGCTCCCCTGGACGATGTGTGGCGGCTCACCCAGGACCCGGCCTCGCACGTGCGATGGGATGCGCGTTTCACGGACATCGCGCCGCAGCGCACCAGGGCGGACGGAGCACAGGAGTTCCGATACGAGCTCGATCTCCGGCTGCACACCATCCGCGGGACCGGCATCTCGCTGGCGACGAAGGAGAGCGCTGCGGGGGAGCGCACCTCCGCGTTGCTTTTCGATACCGAAGACGCGTTCTCGCCCCTGGGCACAGGGCGCGGATACTGGCGGTACGTGCCGACAGAGGACGGCGTGCGGTTCCTCACGGGCTACGACTACGCCCCAGGATGGGGCTGGATCGGACGAGCGCTCGATCCGCTCATCACCCGACGCTTCGTCTGGTGGCTGACCGCGAGGAGCTTCGACCGTCTCCGGCTGTGGGCCGAGGCGGGGATCCCGCCCGAGCAGACGAGTGGATGGAGGTCGTTGCGCAGAGGCCGACGTCCCCGTGCCCGCAATTGCCTCTCGCGCCCGCCCCGACATGGCGGACGCACCATCATGCAGGACGCGCCCGAGTCGCTCGAGGCCATCGGATGAGCGCGGGGCGGGGGATCTTCGAGCGTGCGCTGGGAGACGATTTCGCCCGGCTCCACCCCCAGCTGCAGCGACGATTCGGGGTCGGGGTGGATGCGGGATACGGCTGCATCGGACGCGGCGTGATGTCAGAGGTGCGTCGCGGACCGTGGTGGACGTTGCCTTTCCTGCTGGTCGGCACCTTCCGCAACATCCTGTTCCCCGAGCGCGGGAGCGAGGTGCCCTTCCGTATCGACAACCACGCGTATATCGACGACTTCGGGCGCGAGACCGTGACCTTCGTGCGGACCATGGATGTGCGGCCGGGGCGACGCCGCCGGTTCGACGCGACCATGATCTACAGCGACGCCCGCCGGAGGGTCGTCGACTACCTGGGCACCCATCAGCACCTCGCCGTCGACCTCGACCTGGAGGTGACCGACGACGGCGCACTCCTGCTCACCTCGGGCGCACAGCGCTTCTACGAGGGGCGGTTCGCCTTCCGGTTCCCGATGCTGTTCAGCGGTCGCGCCAGACTCCTCGAGCGCTACGACGATGAGCAGAAGCGGTACCTCATCGACCTGGAGATCCACAACGACGTCTTCGGGTTCCTGTTCGGCTACCGAGGCGCCTTCACGTGCGAGTTCGTCGAGGGGCCGGCACCGGCGACCGTGAAGCCCTACCGCGAGGAGGTGAGGGAGTGACCGCTCGCGGTGCGGCCTTCCTGGAGGCGCTGGGCGAGGAAGCCGAGCGGCTCCACCCCGAGATCCTCGCGCAGATGCGTGTCCACGCGGATCCGGGGCGACCGGACCTCGACAGCGCCGACGGCGTGTTCACCGTCGCCGGCAGCAGGTTCGGCCGGCTCTCCGTTCTCGCTCGCCCCGTCGTCGGGCCCGGTCTGCTCGTCACCCGGCTCGCGAGGCATGTGCCGTTCCGGATCGAGACCGCATCGGCACGCACATCCTCGGGCCGGGGCGTGCTCGCCACCGTCCGCGAGTTCCGCTTCCCCGGTGCGACGCAGTATGTCAGGGATCGGCTCTTCGCGACGGGGCATCCTGGGCTGGTCCAGAACGCACTGGGCGATCGAGGCCGGGTCGAGATGCTCGAGCATTGTTCGGTGACGTCCGACGGCGCGCTGCGGATGCGCACTCGTGCCGTCCGCCTGCGGTTCGGGCGGTTGCGCATCCCGCTGCGTGGACCTCTTCGCGTCGACGTCGATCTCGTCGACGGCTGGGACGAGGTCCACGGTCGTCGCACGATCGACATGCAGGCAGTGAGCCCCCTGGTGGGAACAGTGCTGGAGTATCGCGGCTGGTACCGCTACGCGCCCGGCAACGGCCACGCCGTCACGGATGGCGACGGCGTGGCCGGCTCCGATCAGTAGCGGTAGTCGACGACCACCGGCGCGTGGTCGCTCCAGCGCTGGTCGTAGGCGGCGGCGCGCGCGACGTGATAGGTCTCCACGCGCTCCGCAAGAGCGGGCGTCGCCAAGTGGTAGTCGATACGCCACCCGGAATCGTTGTCGAACGCCTGCCCACGCATCGACCACCAGGTGTAGGGGCCGTCGACCTCCCCGTGGAATGCCCGGCCGACGTCGATCCAGCCGAGGCCGGTGCCGACGGTGCCGTCGACACCCGAGACCTCCGTACCCGCCTCTCCGAGGAACCGGTCGAAGTAGGCGCGCTCGCGTGGCAGGAAGCCCGCCTTCTTGCGATTGCCGCGCCAGTTCTTGATGTCGAGCTCACGGTGGCCGACGTTGAGGTCACCGGTGACGAGCGCCAGCGCACCTTCGGTGTTGAGTTCGCCGAGACGGGTGCCGAAGGCGTCGAGGAACTTCCACTTCTCATCCTGCTTGGGCGTGTCGGCCTCTCCGGAGTGCACGTACGCGCTCACGACGGTGAGGGGGCGGTCGCCGATCAGGTAGTCGGCCTCGATCCAGCGGCCCTTGGAGTCGAAGTCGTCGGGGCCGAAATCGGTGCGCGAGGCGAGCGCGGGCGTGCGGCTGGCGATGGCGACGCCTGCCCGTCCCTTCGCGGTGGCCTCGTCGTGCACGAACGACCACCCGGGAAGCGCGGCCTCCAGATGCTCGTCCTGCCCGCGGACCTCCTGGAGCGTGAGGATGTCGACGCCCGCCTCGTCCAACCACGAGCTCATCCCGTTGCGAGCCGCCGCTCGGATTCCGTTGACATTGACCGAGGCGATACGCAGATGAGGCATGGTCCCCAGCCTAACGAGGGTCGCCGACATCCCGTCCGGAGCGGTGGTTCAACTCGGCCAGCAGGCGTCGAGCGAGCGGTGTGCTCATGTCCGCCGGCGGGGGAGGGGAGGCCTCGAGGTCGTGAAGTTCATCCTCCGCATCGCGCAATGCCCGTCCCGCGGCCCACGCCCGATACCAGGGCGCGTCGAGTCGGGCCGCACGGGCGTCACGTACGCGGATGCGGGCGGCGGTCAGGAGGGTCTGGTACTCGGCCACGCGGCGTTCCGCTTCGGTCTGCTCCAGGAGGGGTTGATCGCGATCCTGTGCGGCGACCGCGATCCAGGACGAGGCGACCAGCATGACCACGCCGTTGATGCGGAACCAGAGCAGGAGACCGATGAAGATGGCGAACGTGGCGAGCAGCGGGTTGGAGGGCGTGTAGCTGAGGAGGAAGCCGGCACCGAACTGCAGGATCGTCATCGCTCCACCGCCCAGGAGAGCGCCGGGCCAGATCGTCCCCCAGTGCAGGGAGGTGCCGGTGAGGAAGCGGACCATCGCCGCCAGCGCGCCCGACATCAGCGCGAATGACACGATGACCGCGCCGATGCGGATCAGGATGACGCCGTTGGAACCGGAGTCCCAGCCCAGGAGGCCGAGGAGCCAGCTCAGGACGGCGGCGCTCGCGGAGCTGAGGATCGATCCGGCCACCAGCGAGGCACCGAAGATCACGGCGGCGAGGAGATCGCGCGCCTTCAGGATCACGTAGCTGCGGCGATCGGGCGGCAGACCGAAGATGTCTCTGGTCGCGCGCCGGGAGAAGGTGACCCAGCCGATCGCCGTCCAGATCACGGTGCCCAGGGCGATCAGACCGGTGATGCTCAGCACACCGGTCGTGCTCGAGGCGATCTCCTGCACCTGCTCCGGTGTGATCACCCCGCCCTCGGGCTGGATGAGGTTCGGTATGTAGCTGTTGATCATCGCGATCAGACCGTTCACCGCGTCTTCACTGCCACCGAGCCAGAGACCGGCGATCGCGAAGGCGAGGTAGATGGCCGCGAAGATCGCGAACAGCGCCTGGTAGCTAACGCCCGCGGCGAGGAGGAACCCGTTGTGCTGGAGGAAGTGCCGCCACACGCGAACGGGGAACAGCCCGAGAGTGCGCTGAGTGAGCGCTGAGGCGCGTTCGACAGCGGCATCGAGACGACCGGACTCGGTCGTGGAGCCATCGGGATCAGCCACGGTCCCACCTTATCCAAGCGTCGTGTTCATCCCCGCCTCCGCCATCTCCACATGCGCCGTCTCAGGCAGAAACGCGAGAACAGGCGGCTCCGGAACGGAACCGCCTGTCCTCGCGTGATCGCCTGATACGGCTCGTGCAGGCGAAGCCCGGTCAGGGGCGGCCGCGCAGGACAGCCTGCTTGACCTCGGCGATGGCCTTGGTGACCTCGATGCCGCGGGGGCACGCCTCGGAGCAGTTGAAGGTCGTGCGGCAGCGCCAGACGCCTTCCTTGTCGTTGAGGATGTCGAGACGCACGGCGGCGTTGTCGTCGCGCGAGTCGAAGATGAAGCGGTGTGCGTTGACGATCGCCGCCGGGCCGAAGTACTGCCCGTCGGTCCAGAACACGGGGCACGACGAGGTGCACGCGGCGCACAGGATGCACTTGGTGGTGTCGTCGAAGATCTCGCGGTCGGCGATGGACTGCGTGCGCTCCTTGCCCTTCTCCGGAACGGAGTTCGCGACGAGGAACGGCTGCACCTCGCGGTACGAGGCGAAGAACGGCTCCATGTCGACGACGAGGTCCTTCTCCAGCGGCAGACCCTTGATGGCCTCGACGTAGATCGGCTTCGAGATGTCGAGGTCCTTGATCAGCGTCTTGCAGGCCAGACGGTTGCGTCCGTTGATGCGCATGGCGTCGGAGCCGCAGATGCCGTGGGCACAGGAGCGGCGGAAGGTCAGCGAGCCGTCGACCTCCCACTTGATCTTGTGCAGGGCGTCCAGCACGCGGTCGGTGGAGTAGAGCTCCACGTCGTAGTCGACCCAGTGCGGCTCGGAGTCGACCTCGGGGTTGAACCGGCGGATGTTGAAGGTGACGATGAAGGACTGGATGCCGGTCTCTTCGGTGGTGTCGGCAGGTGCCTCTGCGATGGCGGTCGACATGCTCAGTACTTCCTCTCCATCGGCGGGTAGTTGAACTCGCCCTGCTCGTTCTTCGTGAAGACGACGGGCTTCCAGTCGAGCTTGATGTGATCGCTCGGCGTGGACGAGTGCGGGTCGCCGGTCAGGTAGGCCATGGTGTGCTTCATGTACTTCTCGTCGTCGCGCGTCGGGAAGTCGTCGCGCATGTGTCCGCCGCGGCTCTCCTGGCGGTTCTGCGCGGCGTAGACCACGACCTCGGCGATGTCGAGCAGGAAGCCCAGCTCGACGGCCTCGAGCAGATCGGTGTTGAACCGCTTGCCCTTGTCGTCGACGTGGACGTTGAGGTAGCGATCGCGCAGTTCTTTGATGACGCCGAGCACGTGCTCGAGCGACTCGTGCGTGCGGAACACCTGCGCGCCCTTGTCCATCTCGTCCTGCAACGTCTTGCGCAGCACCGCGATGCGTTCGGTGCCCTGGTTGTTGCGCAGACCCTCGATCATGCCGGACACGAAACCGGCCGGGTCCTCCGGCAGCGGCACGAACTCGGCGGTCTTCACATACTCGACGGCCTTGCGACCCGCGCGCTTGCCGAACACATTGATGTCGAGCAGCGAGTTGGTGCCGAGGCGGTTGGCGCCGTGCACCGAGACGCAGGCACATTCGCCGGCGGCGTACAGGCCGGGCACGACGGTGTCGTTGTCGGCGAGTACTTCGGCGTCGTTGTTCGTCGGGATGCCGCCCATCGCGTAGTGCGCGGTCGGCATCACGGGGACCGGCTCGACGACGGGGTCGACGCCCAGGTAGGTGCGGGCGAACTCGGTGATGTCCGGCAGCTTGGTCTCGAGCACCTCGGCACCGAGGTGCGTGCAGTCCAGCAGCACGTAGTCCTTGTGGGGACCGGCGCCGCGGCCCTCCGCGACCTCCTGGACCATGCAGCGCGCGACGATGTCACGTGGGGCGAGGTCCTTGATCGTCGGGGCGTAGCGCTCCATGAAGCGCTCGCCCGAGGCGTTGCGGAGGATGGCGCCTTCTCCTCGCGCTCCCTCGGTGAGGAGGATGCCGAGTCCGGCGAGGCCGGTCGGATGGAACTGGAAGAACTCCAGGTCCTCGAGCGGGAGGCCCTTGCGCCATACGATGCCGACGCCGTCGCCCGTGAGGGTGTGCGCGTTCGAGGTGGTCTTGAAGATCTTGCCGAAGCCGCCGGTCGCGAAGATCACGGCCTTGGCCTGGAAGACGTGCAGCTCGCCCGTGGCGAGGTCGTAGGCGACGACACCGGAGACCTGCGTCTTGCCGTCGGCGTCCTTCACCGTGAGGAGGTCGAGCACGTAGAACTCGTTGAAGAAGTTGATGCCGAGCTTCACGCAGTTCTGGAACAGCGTCTGCAGGATCATGTGGCCGGTGCGGTCGGCGGCGTAGCACGCGCGGCGGACCGGGGTCTTGCCGTGCTCGGCCGTGTGACCGCCGAAACGGCGCTGGTCGATCTTGCCCTCGGGGGTGCGGTTGAAGGGGAGGCCCATGTTCTCGAGGTCGATGACCGCGTCGATGGCCTCCTTCGCGAGGATCTCGGCTGCGTCCTGGTCGACGAGGTAGTCGCCGCCCTTGACGGTGTCGAAGGTGTGCCACTCCCAGGAGTCCTCCTCGACGTTCGCGAGGGCCGCCGCCATGCCGCCCTGCGCCGCACCGGTGTGCGATCGCGTCGGGTAGAGCTTGGAGATCACGGCGGTCTTCGCGCCGGGGCCGGCCTCGATGGCGGCGCGCATGCCCGCCCCACCGGCTCCCACGATCACGATGTCGAACTGGTGGTAGTGCACGCCGTCTCGGACGACGGAATCCTGCGTCTCGGTAGTCACTTCTCGTATGCCTTCTTCTAGTACCCGACGATCGCGGCGCATTCGGACCAGAGGACGCTGTCCTCGGTCACACCCAGGCACGGGTCGAACGTGAAGACCACGAGCGTGCCGAGGATGATGAGCAGGCCGGCGGCCAGCCCGAGCGCCCAGACCAGCGACTTGCGCGCCGTGCTGTTCGTCACGTAGTCGTTGACGATCGTGCGCATGCCGTTGGCGCCGTGGATGAGGGCGAGCCACAGCATGAGCACGTCCCACCACTGCCAGAACGGCGTGGCGAACTTGCCCGCGATGAACGCGAAGTCCAGTGCATGGATGCCTTCGCCGACCATGAGGTTGACGAACAGGTGGCCGAAGATCAGCACGACGAGCACGACGCCCGAGACGCGCATGAAGATCCAGCCCCACTTCTCGAGGTTGACCCCCCGGCGGCGGCGGGCCGGAGCGGCGGCGACGGTCTGTGCGGACATCAGTGTCCCCCTCCGAATCCGGCGAACGCGAGCATCAGATGGCGGGGCACGAAGCCGGCCATGATGATGCCCCACACCAGCAGGACGCCCCAGAACAGCTGACGCTGGTACTTGGCGCCCTTCGACCAGAAGTCGACGGCGATGATGCGCAGACCGTTCATCGCGTGGAACACGATGCCGGCCACGAGCACGACCTCGCCGAGGGCCATGATGGGGTTCTTGTACGTGCCGATGACGGCGTTGTACGCCTCCGGCGACACCCTGATCAGCGCCGTGTCGAGCACGTGCACCAACAGGAAGAAGAAGATGGCGACTCCGGTGATGCGGTGAAGCACCCACGACCACATGCCTTCGCGACCCCGATAGAGGGTGCCGCGGGGGGTCTTTGACGTGGTTTCCGAAATCGACGGTGTCAAGCGGGCGCTTGTGGACACGGTCGTCCTCCCTGGATCGATGTGAACCGGTCGCGTGCGCTCAGGCACGCCCGATCGGTGTCCATCCTATTCCTGTCAGATCACTGGGAGCGACGAAGGGGAGCCTAAGTGTCTCGATGTCGAGATGTTCCGTGGGGCTACCCTGGGCAGGGTGAGCGCACCAATCAAGGATTTCTACGCAGTGATTCCCGCCGGCGGCATCGGCAGCAGGCTCTGGCCGTTGTCCCGAGCCGACGCTCCGAAGTTCCTGCACGATCTGACCGGCTCGGGGCATTCGCTGCTGCGCGACACCTGGGATCGGCTCATTCCGCTCGCGGGGGAGGATCGGATCGCGGTGGTCACCGGGCGTGCGCACCGTGCCGCCGTCGAGGCCGAATTGCCCGGCATCCCGGATCTGAACGTCTTTCTGGAGTCGGAGCCGCGAGAGTCCGCGGCTGCGATCGGACTCGCCGCGGCGATCCTGCACCGCCGGAATCCCGACGTGGTGATCGGCTCGTTCAGTGCGGACCATGTGATCCGGGGAACGCGCGTGTTCGAGTTCGCCGTCCGCGACGCCGTCGAGGTCGCGCGGGAGGGGTACATCTGCACGATCGGCATCACCCCGACGGAGCCGGCGATCGGGTTCGGATACATCAAGATGGGCCCGGAGCTCGTGGTCGACGGTGCACGGGAGGCCGCTCTGGTGGCGAGCTTCGTCGAGAAGCCCGACCTCGAGACGGCGAAGGAGTACATCGCCGATCGCGGCTACCTCTGGAACGCCGGCATGTTCATCGCCAAGGCCAGCGTGCTGCTGGACGAGCTCGCTGCGAACGAACCGGAGCTGCACGCCGGTCTGCTCGAGCTCGCCGAGGCCTGGGACGATCGCGAACGTCGAGGGCCGGCTGTCGATCGGATCTGGCCGCGCCTGAAGAAGATCGCCATCGACTACGCGGTCGCCGAGCCCGCCGCGCGACGTGGACGCCTCGCCGTCGTCCCCGGTCACTTCGACTGGGACGATGTGGGTGACTTCGCCTCGCTCACCAAGCTCATCACCAACGGCCGCAAGAACGACCTCGCGGTGCTCGGGCCCAAGGCGCGCGTGCTCGCAGACGGCGCGAGCGGGATTCTGGTCAGCCAGACGACACGCGTCATCAGCCTGGTCGGGGTGCAGGACATCGTCGTGGTCGACACCCCTGACGCCCTGCTCGTCACCACGGTGCAGCACGCGCAGCGGGTCAAGGGCGTCGTCGAATCGCTCAAGCTCACGGGACGCGGTGACGTGCTCTGACACGTGCTCCGATGAGCAGGTGCTCACGCTCATCGGCTGTCTTGATTTCAGCTTGGTAACCATTGGCCAGCACGTGCGGCGCCGGTGTGCACAAAAACCGAAACACTAGGTAACTTTGATCGATCCGCGATGGCCGCGGTTTCGTTGAGGGAGGCATCAGTTGACCATCTCCACCACCAAGAAGCTGCTCGGCGTCACCGTCGCCGCTGGCGTCGTCTTCGCACTCGCCGGTTGCGGCCAGGCACCGACCGACAAGCCCGCCGGCTCCGGCGAGCCGGTTGCCTCGGACTTCCTGCCCTGCCTCGTCTCCGACGCCGGCGGCTGGAACGACAAGTCGTTCAACCAGTCCGCCAAGGAGGGCATGGACAGCGCCGCCGAGGAGCTGGACATCAAGCCGCTCGAATTCGAGTCGGCCAATGACAACGACTACGCGCCGAACCTGGAGACCGCCGTCTCCGAGGGCTGCTCGCTGATCGTCTCCGTCGGCTTCAAGCTGTCGGCCGCCACGGTCGAGTCCGCGCTCGCGAACCCCGAGATCGACTACGCGATCATCGACGACTGGGCCGACAACGACTTCGACGGCAACGTCGACGCTCCGAACATCAAGCCGCTGGTCTTCGACACGGCTCAGGCCGCCTACCTCGGTGGCTACGCCGCCGCGGCATGGTCCGCGCAGAGCGGTGTCAACAAGGTCGGCACCTTCGGCGGAATGCAGATCCCGTCGGTCGCCGTGTTCATGGACGGCTACCAGCTCGGCGTCGAGAAGTACAACGAGGACAAGTCGGCCGCTGTCGAGGTCTTCGGTTGGGACGAGGCCACGCAGAAGGGCTCCTTCACCGGTGGCTTCGACGCGAACGACACCGCCAAGCAGACCGCGCAGGGCGTGCTCGACCAGGGCGTCGACGTGATCCTCCCCGTCGGCGGTCCCGTGTACCAGAGCGCCGCGGCCGCGATCGCGGACAGCGGCAAGGACACCCTGATGCTCGGTGTCGACAGCGACCTCGCCGTCGCCGACCCGCAGGTCGCCGACATCACGCTCGTCTCGATCATGAAGGCGATCGACGTGGCTGTGAAGGACGCGACCCTCGCCGCTGCGAAGGGCGAGTTCGACCCGGCTCCCTACGTGGGCACGCTCGAGAACGAGGGCGTGAAGCTCTCCGGCTTCGGCGACTTCGAGTCGCAGCTTCCCGACGGCCTGATGGACGAGCTCAAGACCCTGCAGGAGCAGATCGTCTCGGGTGACATCAAGGTGGAGTCCCCGAACTCCCCGACGGCCAAGTAGATCCGTCGCAGTTCCCGCACGGGGCGAGTGGTGAGCAGTACGCCACTCGCCCCGTGCCGTGGGCGGACGACGAATCCGTCCACGACTCCTCTGGATAATCTTCTGGATACTCTTCTGGATAAGGTGCAGATATGAAGCTCGAACTTCGCGGCATCACCAAGCGCTTCGGCACCCTCGTCGCCAACGATCACATCGATCTCGTTGTCGAACCGGGGGAGATCCATGCGCTGCTCGGTGAGAACGGCGCAGGCAAGTCCACCCTCATGAATGTGCTCTACGGCCTGTACCAGGCCGACGAGGGCGAGATCCTCCTCAACGATGAGGTGCAGCGCTTCCGCGGTCCCGGAGACGCGATGGCTGCGGGGATCGGCATGGTCCACCAGCACTTCATGCTCGTCCCCGTGTTCACGGTGGCGGAGAACGTGATGCTCGGTCACGAGCAGACCAAGGCCCTCGGCAGGCTCGACATCGCGAAGGCGCGAGAGCACGTGCGCTCGGTCGCCGCCCGCTTCGGCTTCGACATCGACCCGGACGCCCTCGTCGGCGACCTCCCCGTGGGCGTGCAGCAGCGTGTCGAGATCATCAAGGCGCTCTCCCGCGATGCCAAGGTGCTGGTGTTCGACGAGCCGACGGCCGTGCTCACCCCACAGGAGACCGACGAGCTGATGGGCATCATGCGTCAGCTGCGTGACGAGGGCACGGCGATCGTCTTCATCACCCACAAGCTTCGTGAGGTCCGCGAGGTCGCGGACAAGATCACCATCGTCCGCCTCGGCCGCGTCGTCGGCGAGGCTTCGCCGACGGCGACCAACGCCGAGCTCGCCTCTCTCATGGTGGGACGAGCCGTCGAGCTCACCGTGCACAAGGAACCGCCCCGCCTGGGCGAGGGCGGTTTCGAGGTCAAGAACCTCCGCGTGCTGACTCCCGCGGGCGCGATCGTCGTCGACGGTGTCGACTTCGCCGTCCGCCCAGGGGAGGTGCTCGCGATCGCCGGCGTCCAGGGCAACGGGCAGACCGAGCTCGTCGAGGCGATCGTCGGTCTCGCCGCCCGCGTCGAGGGCAGCATCGAACTGGATGGCAACGAGCTGGTCGGCAAGAGCGTGCGGGCGATCCTCGATGCCGGTGTCGGCTTCGTGCCGGAGGACCGCACCGAGGACGGCCTGGTCGCCGGGTTCTCGGTCGCGGAGAACCTGATCCTCGATCGTTCGGACGACCCCGCGTTCAGCCGGGCCGGGACCCTGCGCCGCGGGGTGCTCGATGAGTTCGCCCGCGCGCGCATCAAGGAGTACGACATCCGTACCCAGGGGCCGGAGACGCCGGCGGGCACGCTGTCCGGCGGAAACCAGCAGAAGGTCGTGATCGCCAGGGAGATGAGCCGAGAGCTTCGTCTTCTCGTCGCGGCACAGCCCACCCGTGGTGTCGACGTCGGCTCGATCGAGTTCATCCACAAGCGCATCATCGAGACGCGAGACGCCGGTGTGCCGGTGATCGTCGTCTCCACGGAGCTCGACGAGGTCGCAGCTCTCGCCGACCGGATCGCGGTCATGTACCGCGGCACGATCGTCGGCATCGTCCCCGGCGACACGCCTCGGGAGACGCTCGGACTCATGATGGCCGGAGCGGCCGAAGGGGAGGTGGCCGCGTGAGCGGAGCGACACCCGGCGCAGGAGACGTGACCAAGGGGATCCCGCCGCAGGAGCTCGCCACGAGCACCGGCACGGTTCCGC
>NZ_QOAY01000264.1:13202-16497 GCF_003314775.1 Microbacterium sp. H6
CCCAGCGATGTCCCCCCGCCTCCGCGCGGAAACGTGATCCTCAAGGAGATCCTCCGGGGGAGTGCCGTCACGACGATCCTCGCGATCGTCCTGGCCCTCATCGTCGGC
Source organism: Microbacterium sp. H6 (assembly GCF_003314775.1). Classification (NCBI taxonomy): domain Bacteria; kingdom Bacillati; phylum Actinomycetota; class Actinomycetes; order Micrococcales; family Microbacteriaceae; genus Microbacterium; species Microbacterium sp. H6. The sequence continues at coordinate 13,311 of NZ_QOAY01000264.1, forward strand.
GGCATCCTGATCGCCCTGACGAACGAAGACGTGCAGGCGGCCTCCGTCTACTTCTTCGCGCAGCCCGGCGACACCTTCGTCGCCGCCTGGAACGCGGTGTACAACGGGTACGAGGCGCTGTTCCGCGGGGCGATCTTCAACGCCCGCGGAGCCGACTTCGCCGCGCAGATCCGTCCCCTGACGAACACGCTCGGCTTCGCGGCACCGCTCATCGCGGCCGGTCTCGGCGTCGCACTCGCGTTCCGCGTCGGTCTGTTCAACATCGGTGCCCGCGGCCAGATGCTCATCGGTGTCGCCGTCGCGGCCCTGCTGACGTTCTCGCTCGACCTGCCGATCTGGCTGCACATCCCGGTCACGCTCATCGCGGGAATCGCGGGCGGTGCACTCTGGGGTGCGATCGCGGGGCTCATCAAGGCGCGCACCGGTGCGCACGAGGTGATCCTCACCATCATGCTCAACTACATCGCCTACTACCTCCTGCTGTGGATGATCCGCACCCCCGGACTCCTCCAGAAGCCGGGGACCAACCAGGCCCTGGGTTCCGCGACTCCGGAGAGCGCGCAGTTCCCGACCCTGCTCGGTCCGCAGTTCCCGCTGCTCGACCTCGGTTTCGTGATCGTGATCGTCGCCACGCTGTTCGTGTGGTGGCTCATCGAGCGCTCGTCCCTCGGCATGCGCATGCGCGCAGTGGGTGAGAACCCGCATGCGGCTCGTGCGGCGGGCATCAGCGTGCAGCGCATCTACGTCTACGCGATGCTCTTCGCCGGCGGTCTGGCCGGCCTCGCCGGCATGAACCAGATCCAGGGCGCCGTCACCACGGGTGTGACGGAGACCATCGACGCCGGCATCGGCTTCGACGCGATCACGGTCGCGCTCCTCGGACGCAGCCGCGCCTGGGGCACGTTCGCGGCCGGCATCCTGTTCGGTGCGCTCAAGGCGGGTTCGTTCTCGATGCAGGCGCAGAACATCCCGGTCGACATCGTGCTCGTCGTGCAGTCGCTCGTGGTGCTCTTCATCGCCGCGCCGCCGCTGCTGCGCACGGTGTTCTTCCTCCCGAAGACCGACATCGAGAAGGCGGCGAGGCTCAGAGCCAAGGCCGCGAAGAAGGCGGTGGCGGCATGATGTCCCTCGTGCAGACCCAGGCCGCGGACGGCACAGTGCAGCTCGCGACCGTCAAGGAACGGCACCTCAAGGCGCCGATCGTGCTCGCCGGAGCCACCGTGCTCCTGGCGCTGCTGTTCCTGCTCGTGCCGCGCGACGGCATCAGCACGTTCCGGCTCTCCGACCAGTCGTCGGCACTCGCCCTGCCCGACGTCGCCCTGCCGACCGCCTCGACCTTCTGGGTCGTCTTCGGCATCCTGGTGGTCCTGACCGTCGGAGCGTTCCTCCGCGCCTGGACCTATCGCAAGCCGTCGCTGTGGCTCGTGGTGGCCTACGGCGTGCTCGCCGTGTTCGCCTTCCTGGTCTGGGCTGCGGCAGGCGGGCTCGTCCCCGTCACCAGCCTGCTGTTCGGCGCGGTGTCGCTCTCGGTGCCGCTGGTGTTCGGCGCGCTGGGTGGTGTCATCGGCGAGCGTGCCGGTGTGGTCAACGTCGCGATCGAGGGCCAGCTGCTGCTGGGCGCCTTCTCCGCCGCGCTGCTCTCCAGCATCACCGGCAACCCGTTCGTCGGCCTTGTCGGCGCGATGATCGGCGGCGTCCTCGTGGCGAGCGTCCTCGCCGCGTTCGCGATCAAGTACCTCGTCGAGCAGGTCATCGTCGGTGTCGTGCTCAACGTGCTCGTCACCGGCCTCACCGGGTTCCTCTACGGCGCCCTGCTGGCCCCGAACGAGGCGACGCTGAACGCCCCGGTGCGGTTCCCGCGCTTCGAGATCCCGCTGCTCAGCGACATCCCCATCATCGGCCCCGTGCTCTTCAACCAGACGTTCATCGGGTACCTGATGTTCATCACCGTCGCGGTGGTGGCATGGGGCCTGTACCGCACGCGCTGGGGTCTGCGGCTGCGTGCCGTCGGCGAGCACCCGCAGGCGGCCGACACGGTGGGCATCAAGGTCAACCCGACGCGATTCTGGAACGTGCTGCTGGCCGGCGCGATCGCGGGCATGGGTGGTGCGTACTTCACACTCGTCTCGGTACCGCAGTTCGGCAAGGACATGACGGCGGGGCTCGGCTTCATCGCCCTCGCCGCGGTGATCTTCGGTCGCTGGGATCCGATCCGTGCGACCCTCGCCGCCCTGCTGTTCGGCTTCGCCACCAACCTGCAGAACCTGCTGTCGATCCTGAAGACGCCGATCCCCGGCGAGTTCATGCTGATGCTGCCGTACGTCGTGACGCTGCTCGCGGTCGCCGGGTTCGCCGGCCAGATCAAGGCGCCTGCCGCCGACGGCAAGCCCTACATCAAGTCGTAGCCCTGCCGGGAAGAGAGAAGCATCGCAATGACGGACATCGACTGGGATGAACTGCGCCAGGTCGCGACCGACGCCATGACCAAGGCCTACGCGCCCTACTCGCGCTATCGCGTGGGGGCGGCGGCCCTCGTGGGCGACGGTCGGATCGTGGCCGGCTGCAACGTCGAGAACGCCTCGTACGGTGTGACGCTGTGCGCGGAGTGCGCTCTGGTGGGCGACCTGCACATGTCGGGCGGCGGCCAGCTCGTCGCCTTCGTGTGCGTGAACAACGAGGGGCAGACGATCATGCCGTGCGGGCGCTGCCGCCAGCTGCTGTTCGAGCATGCGATGCCCGGGATGCTGCTGGAGACCGTCTCCGGCATCCGCACGATCGACGAGGTGCTGCCCGATGCGTTCGGGCCGCGCGACCTGGAGGAAGCACGATGACCGCTGGACAGGCTCAGGGAGCCATCGAACCGTTCGATGCGATCGATGTGATCCGCGCCAAGCGCGACGGCGGTGCGGTGCCCGAGCCCGCGCTGCGCTGGATGGTCGACGCCTACACGCGGGGCTACGTGTCGGACGCGCAGATGGCATCGTTCGCGATGGCGATCTTCCAGCGCGGCATGGAGCGCGACGAGATCCGGGTGCTGACGGATGCGATGATCGCGTCGGGGGAGCGGATGAGCTTCGCCTCGCTCGGCAAGCGCACCGTCGACAAGCACTCCACCGGTGGTGTCGGTGACAAGATCACGCTGCCGCTCGCGCCTCTGGTGGCATCCTTCGGTGTGGCGGTGCCGCAG
>NZ_QOAY01000264.1:16521-26731 GCF_003314775.1 Microbacterium sp. H6
TGAGCGGTCGCGGTCTCGGACACACCGGCGGCACGCTCGACAAGCTCGAGTCGATCCCCGGCTGGCGCGCGGCTCTCAGCAACGAGGAGATGTTCGCGCAGATGCAGGGCGACGTGGGCGCTGTCATCTGCGCCGCCGGCTCCGGGCTCGCTCCCGCCGACAAGAAGCTCTACGCGCTCCGCGACGTCACCGGCACCGTGGAGGCGATCCCGCTGATCGCCTCCAGCATCATGTCGAAGAAGATCGCGGAGGGGACGGATGCCCTCGTGCTCGACGTGAAGTTCGGATCCGGTGCGTTCATGCAGGACATCGACCGCGCTCGCGAGCTGGCGCGCACGATGGTCGCCCTCGGCACCGACTCCGGCGTCGCGACGACCGCCCTGCTGACCGACATGAACGTCCCGCTCGGCCTCGCGATCGGAAACGCGAACGAGGTGCGGGAGTCGGTGGAGATCCTCGCCGGTGGCGGACCCTCCGACGTGCGGGAGCTGACCATCGCCCTGGCGCGCGAGATGCTGGCCCTCGCCGGACAGCCGGACGCCGACGTGGAGGCCGCGCTCGACGACGGGCGTGCCATGGACACCTGGAAGGCGATGATCCGCGCGCAGGACGGCGATCCGGATGCCGAGCTGCCGACGGCACGGGAGACGCACCAGGTGCTCGCACCGGCCGACGGCGTCGTCACGCGCATGGACGCCCTTCCGTTCGGCGTCGCCGCCTGGCGTCTCGGCGCGGGTCGCGCCAGGGCGCAGGATCCCGTGATCTTCGAAGCGGGAATCGATCTGCACGCGAAGCCCGGCGATCGCGTCGTCGCCGGTCAGCCGCTGTTCACCCTCTCCGCCGCAGACGATGCTCGTTTCGGCCGGGCGCTCGACGCGCTCGATGGCTCGTGGGAGATCGGGGACGAGGCGCCGGTCACCGGTCCCATCGTCCGCGAGCGCATCACCTCGTGACGTCGGACCGCTAGCCTGATCTGAGCACATCCGCGACCGAGAGGATCACCATGTCGATCGATGCGAACGGCGACGTCACGCTTCAGGGAGTCTCCTTGCGGAGCCTGCCCAAGGTGTCGCTGCACGACCACCTCGACGGTGCGGTACGGCCCGCCACGATCATCGAGCTCGCGGATGAGATCGGACTGGACGTTCCCGAGTCGAAGCCTGCTGCTCTGGGTTCGTGGTTCGCGAAGCAGAGCGACTCGGGTTCTCTGGTCGAGTACCTCAAGACGTTCGACCTCACCACCGCCGTGATGCAGACCCAGGAGGGGCTCACCCGCGTCGCGCGCGAGTTCGTGCAGGATCTCGCCGCCGACGGAGTGATCTACGGCGAGGTGCGCTGGGCACCAGAGCAGCATCTGGCTCGCGGTCTCACGCTCGAGCAGACCGTGGAAGCCGTGCAGCAGGGCATCGAAGAGGGAGAAGACCTCGCCGACCGCTCCGGACGCAGCATCCGGGTCGGGCAGCTCATCACCGCGATGCGCCACACCGACCGCGCCCTCGAGATCGCCGAGCTCGCGGTCGACTTCCGCGGTCGCGGTGCGGTGGGCTTCGACATCGCGGGACCGGAGGACGGATTCCCGCCGTCGAACCACCGCAAGGCGTTCGACTACCTCGCCGAGAACTTCTTCCCCGTCACCGTGCATGCGGGCGAGGCGGCCGGCCTGGCCTCGATCCGCTCGGCGCTGCTGGACGGGCGCGCCCTGCGCCTCGGCCACGGCGTGCGCATCGCGCAGGACCTCCAGGTCATCACGCAGGAGGGCGACGAGGTGCAGGTGCAGTTCGGCGACCTCGCTCGCTGGGTGCGCGACCGTGAGATCCCGCTCGAGCTCTCGCCGTCGTCGAACCTGCAGACCGGAGCGATCGCCGCGTGGGGCGACACGATGGTGGATCACCCGTTCGACCTTCTCTACCAGCTCGGGTTCGCGGTGACCGTGAACGTCGACAACCGCACCATGAGCGCCACGTCTCTCACACGGGAACTCGCCCGGCTGGTCGAGACGTTCGAGTACGACCTCGACGACCTCGAGACGTTCCAGTTCAATGCGGCTGCTGCGGCATTCCTGCCCGTCGAGGAGCGCGAGGAGCTCGTGGAGATGATCGCCGAAGGCTTCGACGCCTGATCATGGCTTCCGGGGGGAAGAAACGGGCCGCACGAACCGCCGTCATCGTCGGCACGATCGCGGCGGCCGTCGTGGTCGGAGGAGGCATCGCCGCCTTCGCCTGGATGAACCGCACGCCGGAGAACACCGTCCCGAAGGCGCAGTCCATGGCGATCGAGCATCCGCTGACTCCCGCGGAGCAGATCGTCGCCGATGCGGACGACCCGCGCGCCTGCGCTGTCACGTTCTCGGGCGAGGGTGCGCCCACCGATCCGATGCTGCAGTTCCAGGACGACCTCTACCAGGGACTGCCGATCCCGCAGCTCGACGGCAGGGTGTTCGCCGGCTGGTACTCGAGCGCTGCGGACGCCGGGGCGCTCACCGTCGCCGCGCGTGTGAACGGCGCAGACCCCGTGGTGTGCGCCGATCAACAGGTCGAGCTCTTCGCGGCATGGAGGACGCCGGAGGACAACGCGGCGGAGAACGTGCGAGTGCCCATCCTGATGTACCACCAGTTCACGGCGAACCCGGAGGGGGAGAAGGGCTGGTTGCGGGGCAACTACGCCTACATCGGCGACTTCGACGCGCAGATGAACCACATCGCGACGACGGGGTTCTACCTGCCGACGTGGGACGAGCTCAGCGCCTTCATCGACGGTCGGCTCTCGCTTCCCGCCAAGAGCGTGATCATCACCGATGACGACGCCGACCAGTCGTGGTTCGATCTGGCGGTGCCGGTCGTCGACAGGTACAAGCTGCTCAGCACGTCGTTCATGATCACGGCCTACCGGCAGGATCCCGCGCCCTCGATCTACGTGCAGCGTCGCTCGCACACGCACGACATGCACCAGGCCGGAGACAACGGCAAGGGCCGGATGGTCAACTGGACGGCCGATCAGATCGCGGCCGACCTCACCACGTCGGCCGGCGTGCTCGGCGTGGGGCAGGTGGTCGCCTATCCGTTCGGGCACTACAACAACACGACCAAGCAGGGAGTCGCGCAGGCCGGATTCGAGATGGGACGCACCATCGAACCCGGTTACGTGACGATCGGCACCGACAAGCTCGCTCTCCCCGTCGTGCGCATCGACTACGGCATGGGGCTCGACGCGCTGGTCTCGCGCATCGGCTGAGGGCGGAGCACGCGGCAGGATGGTGCCATGCCCTCCTCGTCAGAGTCCGCCTCCGTCGTCATCGTCGGGCCGGCGTCATGGAACACGATCGTCGTGCTCGACCGGCTGCCGGAGCCGGTACCGCACATGCAGTTCGCCGAGAGCGCCTGGGAGACGGTCGGAGGCACGAGCGCGGGCAAGGCGCTCAGCCTGACCGCGCTGGGCAGGTCTGTCCGGCTCCACGCCACCGCCGGGGTGGACAGGGAGGGCGTACACGTCCGAGAGGCCCTACGTGCCGCGGGGGTGCCGGTGGACTGGCATGACGGTGTCACGGAGCGGCATCTCAATCTGATGACGCGCGCGGGTGAGCGGGTCTCGCTCTACCTGGCCACGCCGGGGGAGACGACGGGTGAACACGACCGGCTCGCGCACGGGGAGATGGCGGCAGCCGACGCCGTCGTGCTCGACCTTGCGGCCGAACCCCTGCGCCTGCTGCCCCTGGCCCGGTCGACCGGTACGCCGATCTGGGTCGACGTGCACGACTACGACGGGTCGGCGGACTACCATCGGCCTTTCCTCGACGCCGCCGACGCGGTGTTCTGCAACGCCGACAGACTCGACGACCCGATCGGGTTCCTCCGATCACTCATCGCGGAGAGAACCCGTCTGGCCGTCTGCACTCTGGGCGCGGACGGTGCCGTCGCGGTCGACGAAGACGGCACCGTCCACCGGGTTCCTGCAGAATCCGTCGATGTCGTCGACACGAACGGGGCGGGAGATGCCTTCCTGGCTGGGGTGCTCGATGCGCGGCTCGACGGAGCCGACGTCCCTACCGCCCTCCGGGCGGGAGCACGGTCAGCGGCGACGGCGCTGCGAACGCGACACCTGCATCCGTTGCTCGACCCCGTACTCGACCCCGTGCTCGACCTCGGGTTCGACCCTGTGGGGGAGTGAGGCTCAGGGGGCGAGCGGGGCGAGGAAGTCTCCGGCGAGACGCGTGACCTCCGCATGCATGTCGTCGCTCGAGATGGTCGGGGTGCCGTCGCCGTCCTGTGGACCGTAGTCGCCGAAGGAGGCGTGAGATGCGCCCTCGATCTCGACCAGGTCGGCATCGCCGGGCAGCTCGGGCCGGGCATCCGCGATCTTCTGGGGCGTGGACAGCCCGTCCTCGCTCCCCGCGAGGCTCAGAACGGGCAGGTCGCTTCCGGAGAGGTCGTTCGCGCAGTAGGACGCGAACAGCACCAGCGCGTCGGCATCGGACGCGAGCTGACAGGCACGCACCCCGCCCAGTGAGTGGCCGCCGACGCTCCACACGTCGATTCCGGGGGCCGCGGAGGTGAACGCGTCGAGACCGCGCGGGTCGAAGAATGCCAGGTTGAGCCATGGGCGCGTGATCACGACGGTGACCCCGTCCTCGGCCAGGCCCTGCAGGATGGCCGCGTATGCCCACGGGTCGACCTTGGCTCCGGGGATGAACACGAGGCCGAGGTCCGAGTCTCCGTCCGCGGGAGCGAGCACGATGCCCTGGTCGGCGTCGGTCACCGTGATCGCCGGGTTCTCGCGCACGGCCGCGAGCGGTTCCGGCTCCGCGGACATGACGCCGATCTGGCTCCAGGCGAGTACACCGCCGACGGCGAGCACGAGCACGATGGCGATGCTCCACAGCACGCGCCTCAGGATCCGGTGGGACTTCTTCTTCACGGGACAACGCTACTCCGCGCGGTGACCCGGTGATGCACGACGGCGCTCTCGCAACGGCGACCCGCGACGGCGGCTGCGCTCAGGCCGGCACCTCGAGTGCGCCCTTCTCCCGTCGCACGGCCGTGCGGTAGGCGTCCTTGTTCACGTAGTAGGCCATCCGGTCGAGGCCCAGGTAGTGGTAGCCGCCGGTGACATCCGGCCACGGGGTCTCGGTCACGCGTCGGCGGAAGCGTGCGGCGCGCGTCGGCTCCTCCTCGGCGGCGCTCAGATAGGCCGCCAGCAGCTCGGCCTGCTCGTAGCGGCCCTGCCAGCCGATGCCGGAGGCTTCGATCATGCCCATCACGTAGAGACCGTTGAACGACGACGGGAACACGTTCAGGAACAGTCGCGGCGAAGCGCCTCGCCAGTGCAGGTGCTCCCTGTCGACGAACGGATAGTCGAGCGTGTACCCGGTGGCCAGCAGCACGAGGTCGTAGTCGTCGGCGCCGCCGTCGCGGAAGTGCACGGTCGGCCCGTCGAACCGGTCGACGTCGGCGCGGATCCGCAGATCGCCCTGCCCGAGGTGGTTCAGGATCAGGGTGTTCACGATCGGGTGCGACTCGTAGATGCGGTAGTCGGGCTTCGGGAATCCGAAGCGCACGGGGTCGCCCGTGAAGGCGCGCAGCACGCGGCTGTCGAGCGCCTGCTTGATCCTGGCGGGCAGTGGGCGGCCCTGGTTCAGGGTGTCGCTGGGTCTTCCGAACAGGTAGCGCGGCACGAAGTAGTAGCCGCGCCGCACGCTCATGTCGACGGACACCGCATGATGCACGGCGTCCACCGCGATGTCGCAGCCGGAGTTGCCCGCGCCGATCAGCAGCACCCGTCTGGACTTCAGCTGCTCCGGCGACTTGTAAGCGCTCGTGTGCAGCAGTTCGCCCGTGAACTCGCCGGAGAAGGAGGGAACGTTCGGCCGGGCGAGCGTTCCGTTCGCCAGCACGACACCCGTGTACCACCGGGTCTCGACGCCGTCGGGGCCGGTGCTCGTGAGATCCCATCCGCCATCGCGCGGTTCGAGCCGCGTCACGCGCGTGTCGAACCGGAACAGAGCGGTGAGGTCGAAGTGGGCGGCGTAGTCCTCGAAGTACTCCTTGAGAACGCGGTGACCCGGGTAGTCGACCGAGGAGCGCATGGGGAACTCGGTGAACTCCGTCGTGGTCCGCGAGGAGATGAGGTGAGCCGACTCGTACATCGTGCTGCGGGGATTGTCGATGTCCCACAGGCCGCCGACGCCGTGCGAGGCCTCATACCCGTCCACGCCGATCCCGCGCTTCTGCAGCGCTCGTGCGGCGGCGAGGCCCGATGGTCCCGCACCGATCACGGCATATCCGTTCATGTGGCTCCCGCACCTCGCTGTCCTCCCGCACGCCGTCGTGTCGAGAAACGCCCCCGCCCACCGATGGTATCGGCAGACGGGGGCGTCTCTGAGCGAGGGGTCAGACAGCTCCCAGACGCTGTTGCCTGGCCGCGACGGCGTCCCGGATCAGCGGGAACAGCGGGTGCTCCGGGTCGAGGCCTGTCGTGGTGGTGGTGAACGCGGCAGGGTCCTCGGCACGGAGCAGCTGCTGCAGTTCGACAGACTGCTCGTCGGCGGGATCGTCGAACTCGAGCGCTGCGGACACGGCGGCGACCAAGGCGTCGGTGGGCAACCCCCGCTCTGCGGCCATGGCCGCCGGGCCAACGAAGCGCTCATGCCGTGAGATCTTCCGCAGCGGCTGACGTCCGACGCGCTGCACGGTGTCGACGAGCGCGGGGTTGCGGAAGCGCTCCAGGATCGTCGCGCGGTAGTCGGCGAGGTCTGCCGGGTCGAGCCCGTGCTCGGCGACCAGGACGGCCGACGTCTCCTCGAGCGCCGCCGAGACGCTCGAGGAGATGTCCGAGTCGGCGAGGGCGTCCGAGATGCGCTCGATGCCCGCACGCGCCCCGAAGTACGCGGTCGCCGCATGGCCGGTGTTCACCGTGAACAGCTTGCGTTCGATGTACGGCGCCAGGTCGTCGACGAAGTGCGCGCCGGGGATGTTCGGCAGCGCGCCCTCGAAGGGTCCCGACTCGATGGCCCACTCGAAGTAGGGCTCGACCGTCACGTCGACCCCCGATCCCTCCGGCTGCGCCGGGACGATGCGGTCGACGGCCGTGTTGGCGAAGACCGCGCGCGCGAGCAGCGTCTCTGCATCCGCGCCCGCTGCGGCGACGATCTCCCGCCGCAGCAGCTCCGTTGCCCCGATCGCGTTCTCGCACGCCATCACCTGGAGCGGCGCGGAGTCCGGACTGCGCAGGGCGAGTCCGGCGACGATCGACGGAGCCACGAACCGCAGCACCGTCGGGCCCACCGCGGTCGTGACGACATCCGCGGTGGCGACCTCCTCGGCCACCGCGGCCGGATGCGTCCTGCTGTTGACCGCGCGGAACCCGGTCACGACGTGATCGGTCCCTCCGGGGCCGGCCTCGTGCACCGTGTACGAGTCGACCTCGTTGATCGCGTCGACGAGCGCATCGGCGACGTCCGAGAAGACCACCTCGTACCCGCCGTCGCTCAGCAGCAGACCGACGAACCCGCGCCCGATGTTGCCCGCCCCGAAGTGGACCGCCTTCATCCTTCGTTCACCTCCGAGAGGAGGGCGTAGAGCTCCTCGGCGGTCTGTGCCGCCGACAGCCTGGCGACATCGTCCTCCTCGGAGAACAGGATGGCGATGCGGGAGAGGATCTCCAGGTGCTCGTCCCCGACGCCGGCGATGCCGATCACGAAGGTCGCGGGCTCGCCGGACCAGTCGACGCCCCCGTCATAGCGGACGACCGACAATGCGGAGGCGAGGATCGTGTCCTTCGCCTCGTTCGTGCCATGCGGTATGGCGAGGCCGTTGCCCATGAAGGTCGACACCGTCTCCTCACGCTGCCGCATCGCGTCGACGTAGGCCGGGGTGACCGCACCGGCGGCGACGAGGATGTCCGTCGCCTCCTGCAGAGCCTCGTCTCGTGTCGCACCACCGGGGTGGATGCGGACCTGATCCTGGGTGAGGACGCTCATTCTGTTTCCTTTCGCTGCTCGCGCACCATCTCGACGACTTCTTCGTAGCGGGGCGAGTTCATGAAGTTGTCCACGGAGACGTGGACGGAGTTCGGCGACTTCGCCTCGGCGCGCTCGGTGAGCTGCTGCTGGGTGATGACGACGTCAGCCGTTCCGTCGAGGTTCGCGATCGCCTGGTTGGTGACCGTGATGTCCTCGATGCCGGCCTTCTTGAGCTTGTTGCGCAGCACGCTCGCGCCCATGGCGGACGAGCCCATCCCGGCGTCGCAGGCGAACACGATCCGCTCGATCGGTGCGGAGATCACGGTCGCGCTCGTGGCGGTCGCGGCTTCCGGAGCCGCGGATGCCGTCGACGTGCGCAGCGCGTCCATCGCGGCGGACGACTTGCCCTTGTTGGCCTCGGTCTGTGCGATCGCGGCGCCGAAGGTGTCGCCCTCGGCCTCGAGGTCGCGCTTGCGGGAGGCCCGCAGGATCACGCCGGTGATGAGGAAGGTCACGGTCGCTGCGACGATGACCGAGAGGTAGACGACCAGGAGGTTGCCGACTCCCGGGCCGATGGCCGCAGCCGTCACGGCGATGATGCTTCCCGGTGCTGCAGGGAAGGCGAGACCCCCGCCGAGGACCATGTTCGTGGTGACCCCGGCTGCACCACCCGCGATGAGGGCGAGGATCGTGGTCGGCTTGCTGAGGGCGTAGGGGAAGTAGATCTCGTGGATGCCACCGAAGAACTGGATGATCGCCGCGCCGGGAGCGGATGCCTTCGCCGCACCGACCCCGAAGAAGGTGAAGGCGAGGAGCAGACCGAGGCCGGGCCCGGGGTTCGCCTCGATGAGGAACAGGATCGACTTGCCGGTCTCGGTCGCCTGCTCGATGCCGAGCGGGGTGAACACGCCGTGGTTGATGGCGTTGTTCAGGAACAGCACCTTCGCGGGCTCGACGATGATCGATACGAGCGGAAGCAGCTGCAGCGAGACCAGCCAGTCGACGGCCGTGCCGAGCGCGGCGCTGATGCCGAGCATCACGGGGCCGAAGGCGAAGAAGCCGAAGATCGCGAGCAGCATGCCGAGGATACCGGCGGAGAAGTTGTTGACCAGCATCTCGAAGCCGGGCTTGATCTTGCCGTCCCACAGCCGGTCGACCTGCTTCATGACCCAGGCGGCGAGGGGGCCCATGATCATGGCACCGAGGAACATCGGGATGTTCGTGCCGACGATCACGCCGACGGTGGCGATCGAGGCGACGACGCCTCCGCGCTCGCCGTAGACCATGCGGCCGGCGGTGTTCGCGATCAGCAGCGGCAGCAGGTACGTCACCATCGGGCCGACCAGTCCGACGTAGGCGAGGATGTTGCCGTCCGCGCCTTCAGCCACGGCGGTCATCGCGCCCTGCCAGCCGATGATGACGGAGTCGCCGCCACCGCCGAGGATCTCGGACACGCCTGCCCAGTGCCAGCCGAACGGGCTCTCCGCGCCGAAGAACCCCTTCGGGATGAACAGCATCGTGATGAAGCCCCAGGCGATGAAGGCGGCGATGTTGGGCATGATCATGCCCGAGAGGAATGTGCCGAAGCGCTGCACTCCTACGCGCAGGCCGCCGGGTCTGGTGGCGGCAGGTGACGTCGTCGTCATGATGTCGTCTCTTTCTTGTGGAGGGGGAGTTCCGCGGCGAGGGCTGCCACGGCGTTTCGGGCGGAGGAGGCATCGTCGGCGGCCAGGGCGGCCTTGGCGAGACTCCGCGCCTCGGACGGGGTGCGCTCGGACAGCGCATGACGGACATCGGCCAGGGCGGCAGGCGCCATCGACAGGCTCGTCGCGCCGAGACCGACCAGCACCACGGCGAGCAGCGGATCGGCGGCGGCTTCGCCGCAGATCCCGACGGGTTTGCCGAGTCGGGCACCTGCATCGCCGACCTCGCGGACGAGGCGGAGGACGGCAGGGTGCCAGGGGTCCTGGAACCCTGCGACCGAGCCGAGCATCCGGTCGGCAGCCATCGTGTACTGCGTGAGGTCGTTGGTGCCGATCGAGGCGAAGTCGGCGTGCGCGAGCACGCGATCGGCGAGCAGAGCGCTCGCCGGGATCTCGACCATCACTCCCGCGGTCTTCAGCCCGTACTCGCGTGCGAGTCCCGTGAAGTAGACGGTCTCCTCGACCGTTGCGACCATGGGAGCCATCACCCAGAGATCGGCCTCGGTCACGGCGGCGGCCTCGGCGAGTGCGGTGAGCTGCTCCCGCAGGATGT
>NZ_QOAY01000264.1:26775-27190 GCF_003314775.1 Microbacterium sp. H6
CTGGCGCGCAGCGCCCGCAGACCCCTGAGCCCGAGCGCCGGGTTCTCCTCGTGTGCATCGTTGAGGAAGGCCAGAGGCTTGTCAGCGCCGGCATCGAGCATCCGCACCACGACCTTCCGGCCGGGGAAGGCCGCGAGCAGCTCGCGGTACGACTCGCGCTGCTGAGCGATGGTGGGCGCCTGGGCGGAGGAGAGGAACAGGAACTCGGTACGGAACAGCCCGACGCCCTCGGCCCCCCGAGCGACCGCGTCGGCCGCATCTGCAGGCTTCCCCAGATTCGCGAGCAGCGCGACAGGCGTGCCGTCGGCGAGAGCGCCGGGAGTGGTTGGGGCCGCGTCGGCCGACCGCCGAGCGGCAGCGCGCTCGGTGGCGCGAGCCTTCTCGTCCTCCGTCGGTTCGCGCGTGACCACGCCGC
>NZ_QOAY01000182.1:0-217 GCF_003314775.1 Microbacterium sp. H6
GTCCGGCCGAGCGACCCGTCCGCTCCTCGGTGGGGGTGATCGCGAAGCCGCCGATCCGCAAGCTCGCGCGCGACCTCGGTGTCGACCTCACCGCGGTCGCCGCGACCGGTGCCGACGGGGAGGTCACTCGCGACGACGTGATGAAGCACGCCTCGCAGGCGAGCGTCTTCCGCAACATCGAGACCCCCGAGTGGGGGACCGTGCGCGAGGAGACGGT
>NZ_QOAY01000182.1:441-602 GCF_003314775.1 Microbacterium sp. H6
CCCCGCAGGCCGCGCCGGCAGGACTCGCTCGCGGCCTCACCGCAACGCGTCCGTCGGCTGCAGGTGACGACCGCACCGAGTCGATCCCGGTCAAGGGTGTGCGCAAGGCCACGTCGTCGGCGATGGTGCAGAGCGCGTACTCGGCCCCGCACGTGACGGTG
>NZ_QOAY01000182.1:652-12097 GCF_003314775.1 Microbacterium sp. H6
GGAAGGAGATCGACGCCACCCGCACGATGGATCTCGTCAAGCGCCTCAAGGCCTCGCCCGACTACGCCGACATCAAGGTCTCGCCACTGCTCATCATGGCCCGCGCCGTGATCTGGGCCGCCCGTCGCACCCCGATGGTCAACGCCGCCTGGATCGAGACCGAGTCCGGAGCCGAGATCGCCGTCCGCCACTACGTGAACCTCGGTATCGCCGCCGCCACCCCGCGCGGCCTGCTCGTGCCCAACATCAAGGACGCGCAGGACCTGAGCATGAAGGAGCTGGCGCGGGCGCTGAACCGTCTCACGCTCACGGCCCGCGACGGCAAGACCCCGCCGGCCGATCAGCAGGGCGGCACGATCACGATCACGAACATCGGTGTGTTCGGGATGGATGCCGGAACCCCGATCATCAACCCCGGCGAGGCCGGCATCGTGGCGATGGGCACCATCAGTCAGAAGCCGTGGGTCGTCGACGGCGAGGTGCGCCCCCGTTGGGTGACCACGGTGGCCGGATCGTTCGACCACCGCGTGATCGACGGCGACGGCATGAGCCGCTTCATCGCCGACGTCGCCTCGATCCTCGAGGAGCCCGCGCTGCTGGTGGACTGACCCGTGTCACGCACGTGACCGCCCGATCACGCACTGTGGCGCAGACGTTCCTCCGCCAACCGCGGCACCGCGTGCTCCCTGGCCGCGCGTCGGGCGGTCGCCACGGCCCCGCGTGAGACGACCTCCGCGCCGAGTGTCGACGCGAGGATCTCCGGAGCGGGCAGGTGCAGCTCCTGGGGGAGGATGCGGCGGGCCGCGGTCAGCACGGGCTCGATGCTCTCGGCGACCGCTCCGCACACGATGACGCGAGCCGGGTCGTACATGCTGCCGAGCACACCGACGACGCGGGCCACGGTGGCCCCGACGCGGGAGGTGATCAGCACCGCGTCCCGGTCGCCCGACGCGGCGAGGGTCAGCACGAGTCGAGGGTCGATGCGACGTGTGCCGACGAGGCGTCCGACGGCGCTGTCGTGCGAGATCTCACCGGATTCGACTGCCGCGCGCACCTGGTCCTGCACGGCATAGCGCAGGCCGAACGCCGAGCCGACACCCACGATGTGGTCGAACACGACGCCCTCGCCGACACCGCCGTGCGCGCCGTGCAGCACGTGCCCGTCGACCACCACGCCGCCGCCGAAGCGCTCGCTCGCGAGCAGGGCGACGTAGTCGCGGCATCCGATCGCGGCTCCCTCGGCCCCTTCGGCGATCGCGGCGAGCTGGGCGTCGTTCTTGATCTGCACGACGGGTGCCCAGTCCTCCAGTGCCTCGGCGAGCCCGGGGTTCGTGCGCTCCCAGAAGCCTTCCGGGTGCGGGGGCGAGATGCCGTCGCGGTTCACCGGTGCCGCAACCCCGACGCACACGGCGAGCACCTGCTCGCGCGCGACCCCGGCTTCGGTGAGCGCATCGCCGAAGCGCCCGAGGATCGTCGCGCGCCGCTCGGAGACCGTCTGCGTCGGATCGAACTCCACCCGGTGGTGCACGAGCGTCTCGTCGAGCAGGTCGGCCACGGTCACGGCGAGGTGGGTGTCGCCCGCATCGACGCCGATCACGACGCCCAGGTCGGCGGGCAGCACGAAGCGGCGAGAGGGTCGCCCTGCGCGGTAGGTGCCGGCGGCGCGGGCGTTGGGGAGTTCACGGAGGATCTCCGCGCCGACCAGGGTGTCGATCGCGTCGATGGCGGTCGAGCGGGTCAGCGAGGTGCCGGCCATGGCCTCGGACGCGGTGAACTCGCCAGCCGTCCAGGCGAAGTCGAGCACGGCGCTCACGCTCGCTCGACCGGTGCCCAAGCCTGCGGAGACATCTGCCACGGCGCTTGACCTTCCTCTCGTCCAATGAGAGAGTACCGTTCGACACAGTAAATTCGCTCACTAGATTTAGTGCACGGATCTACGGGATGGAAGGACGACGGTGTCTGGCACACGAACACGCGCGGCGCGAGCGGTGGCCGCGGCCCTGGGGGTCACCCTGGTCGGCACGGCGCTCGCGGGATGCGCCCCCGGCTCGGGAGCGGAGACCATCCGCTTCACCTTCAGCAAGCGCGAGGCGATCGAGTTCATGACCGCCCTCGTCGCCGAGTACAACTCCTCGCAGAGCGACGTGAAGGTCGAGATCGACACCTCGGGCGTCGACGTCGTCTCGGCGAGCTTCGTGCGGGGCAACCCGCCAGACGTCATGCTCGCCAACTACAACTACGAGATCGCCCGTTTCGTGCAGCGGTGCGCGCTCACCGATCTCTCCGAGACCGACGCCGCTGCGGGCATCCGCGATGACCTGCAGCCGCTCATGGACCAGTACGGCTCCTGCGAGGGCCGCACCAGCGCCCTGCCGTACTCGGTGATGGCCGCCTCCGTCATCTACAACAAGGAGATCTTCGACGCTCAGGGCCTCGAGGTGCCGACGACGTGGGACGAGCTGCTTGCGGTGTGCGAGCAGCTGAAGGCGGCGGGCATCGACCCGTTCTACGGCACGTTCAAGGACGACTGGACCGTGGGCCAGGGCTGGTACGACTACACCGCAGGCGGCTCGGTCGACGTGATCGACTTCTTCGATGCGCTCGCGGACGAGGGTGCCGACGTCGGTTCCGACTCCGAGGTCTCGTTCTCGAAGGACTTCGCCGAGCCGATGGACAGGATGCTGCAGCTCGCGAACGACTACACCAACGCGGATGCCCCGAGCCGTGGCTACGGCGACGGCAACCTGGCCTTCGGCAAGGGCGAGGCCGCGATGTACCTGCAGGGTCCGTGGGCGTTCAGCGAGATCGCGAAGACCGCACCCGACCTGCGGCTGGGCACCTTCCCGCTGCCGATGACGAACGACCCGGCCGACCTCGGGGTGCGCGTGAACATGGACCTCGCCGCGATGATCCCCGAGGGGTCGCGCCATCAGGAGGCCGCCCGCGACTTCCTCGAGTTCCTCTACGAGCCGCAGAACATCGAGGAGTACAACGCCTCGCAGCTCGGCTTCACGCCTACGAAGGGCGCTTCCGCCCCCGACGACCCCCGGGTCGAGGGGATGGTCGAGTACTACGACAACGGGCAGATCTATCAGGGCCCGTCCGTGCTCGTGCCCAAGACGCTTCCGATGATGAACTACGCGCAGGCGATGGTACTCGGGGCTTCTCCGACCTCGATCCTGCGCACCATGGACGCCGACTGGGCACGCATCGCCTTCCGGGCGCCGATCCCGTCGACCCAGGACAACGCCGCCGGCGAGGAGGGCGCATCATGAGCACCACGACAACTCCCTCTGCTTCCGACAGCACGACCGTCATCGTCACGGGTGGCGACCGGAAGCTGCGACGCCACACGCGCCGCGTCGAGCCGATCTACTACCTGTTCCTGCTGCCGACGCTCGTGATCTTCACCCTCGCGATCACGGTGCCGGGGGTCATCGGCATCTTCTTCAGCTTCACCGACTCGATCGGCATCGGGGAGTGGAGCTTCAACGGACTGACCAACTACATCGCGCTGTTCAGCGATCCCTCGATCCTGCAGAGCTACCTGTTCACGTTTGGTTTCTCGATCGCCACGGTGATCGTCGTGAACGTGATCGCCTTCCTGCTGGCCGTCGGACTCACCTCGCGCATCCGCTTCAAGACGGGCCTGCGCACCATCTTCGTGATCCCGATGGTGATCTCGGGGATCATCATCGCCTACGTCTTCAACTTCCTGTTCTCCAACTCGATCCCGGCGGCGGGAGCAGCAGCGGGCATCCCGTGGCTCGAGACCAGTCTGCTGGCCAACCCCGACCTCGCCTGGATCGCGATCGTCATCGTCACCGCCTGGCAGGCCGTGCCCGGCACCCTGCTGATCTACATCGCCGGCCTGCTCTCTGTCCCCGGCGAGGTGTACGAGGCGGCGAGCATCGACGGCGCCAGCAAGACGCAGCAGCTCACCCGCATCACGTTGCCGCTCGTCGCGGGATACGTGGTGATCAACGTGATCCTCGGGTTCAAGGGCTTCCTGAACGCCTACGACATCATCGTCGGTCTCACCAACGGCGGGCCGGGCACATCGACCCGCAGCGTCGCGATGACGATCATCGCGGGCTTCAACGGCGGCGACTACGCCTACCAGATGGCCAACGCGACCATCTTCTTCATCGTCGCCGTGCTCATCTCCCTCCTCCAGCTGTCGCTGACGCGCGGAAGGAACGCACTCTGATGTCGACGCAGACACTCACCACGATCCCCACCTCAGGGAAGAAGCCGCGCATCCGCATGGAGCGCGTGAACTGGTCGGGCACGATCATCCTGATCCTGTGCGCCGTCACCGTGCTCCTTCCGCTGTACGTGACCATCTCGATGGCATTCAAGACCACAGGACAGGCGGTCGACGGCAACGCCTTCTCTCTCCCGGCGCCGTTCAGCATCGACGGCTTCGTCGAAGCCTGGACGCTCACGAAGTTCCCGGTCGGCGCGGGCATCTCCCTGCTCGTCACGGCGGGCACCGTGATCGCGACCATCGTGCTGGCGGCCTTCGCCTCCTACGCCATCGTGCGCAACTGGGACCGACGGCTGTTCCGCTACTCGTTCTTCTACCTGCTCGCGGCGATGTTCATCCCGTTCCCGGTCGTGGCCCTGCCGCAGATCCAGCTCACCGGACGCGTCGGACTCGACAACCCGTTCGGCGTGATCATCCTCGCCACCATGTTCCAGCTGAGCTTCAGCGTGCTGCTGTTCACGGCGTTCCTGCGGTCGATCCCGATCGAGCTGGAGGAGAGCGCGCGCATCGATGGAGCCACCACCTGGCAGACCTTCTGGAAGCTGATCTTCCCGCTGCTCGCCCCGATGAGCGCAACCGTCGGCATCTTCGCGTTCCTGTACGCCTGGAACGACTTCATGATGCCGTCGCTCATCATCGCCGACCCCGCGCTGCAGACGCTCCCCGTTCGGCAGAACCTCTTCCAGAACCAGTTCAGCAACAACTACAACGTCGCCTTCGCCTCGTACCTGATGGCGATGGCCCCCGCGATCGTGGCCTACCTGTTCACGCAGCGGTGGGTCATGGAGGGCGTCACGCAGGGCGCCGTCAAGGGCTGACACCGCACGACCACCGCAAGAGAGAAGGAGTTCTCCCCTCATGACCGACGCGCTTCTCGTCGAGACCCGCACCGCCGAAGACGCCGCCTGGTGGCGTCAGGCCGCCGTCTACCAGATCTACCCGCGCAGCTTCGCCGATGCGAACGGCGACGGCATCGGCGACATCCCCGGCATCGTCTCCCGGGCCGACTACCTCCAGGGCCTCGGCATCGATGCGGTATGGCTCAGCCCGTTCTACCCGTCCGCACTCGCCGACGGCGGATACGACGTGGCCGACTACCGCGACGTCGACCCGCGGCTCGGCACGCTCGACGACTTCGACGACATGGTCGAGGCGCTGCACTCCCGCGGCATCCGCGTGATCGTCGACATCGTCCCGAACCACTCCTCCGACCAGCACGAGTGGTTCCAGGAGGCGCTCGCCGCCGGACGCGGGTCGGCCGCGCGCGAGCGCTACATCTTCCGTGAGGGCACCGGTCCCGACGGCTCCGAGCCGCCGACCGACTGGGAATCCGTGTTCGGCGGCAGCGCGTGGGAGCGCGTGGCGGACGGGCAGTGGTACCTGCACAACTTCGCCGTGGAGCAGCCCGACCTGAACTGGGACCACCCCGAGGTGCGTGCCGACTTCCTGAAGACCCTGCGCTTCTGGTCGGACCGCGGCGTGGACGGGTTCCGCATCGACGTCGCCCACATGCTCACGAAGGACCTCAGCGAGCCGCTTCCCTCGCGCGCCGAGCTCGACGCGATGGACCGCACCTCGGGCACGCACCCGATGGTCGACCGCGACGACGTGCACGAGATCTATGCCGAGTGGCGCGCGGTCTTCAACGAGTACGACCCGCCGCGCACGGCGGTGGCGGAGGCGTGGGTGGACACCCCGGAGCGCCGTGCGAAGTACGCCTCGGCGGAAGGACTCGGCCAGGCGTTCAACTTCGACCTGCTCGTGGCCGACTTCGACGCGCGGCAGTTCCGGAGCATCATCGCCGACAACCTGCAGCAGGCGCAGGAGACCGGATCGTCGACCACCTGGGTGCTGTCGAACCACGACGTCACCCGTCATGCCACGCGCTACGGCCTCCCGGCCCTGAACGGACGACCGGTCAAGCAGGGCACGGAGTGGGTCAAGGCCGGCGGTCCGGCGGACGGCCTCGACCGCGAGGGCGGACTCCGCAGGGCACACGCCGCGACCCTGCTGCTGCTCGGCCTTCCCGGCAGCACGTACCTCTATCAGGGTGAAGAGCTCGGCCTGCACGAAGTGGCGCAGATCGCGCCGGAACAGCGTCAGGACCCCGGGTTCTTCCGCGGTGCGGAGTTCGACGGGCTCGGCCGTGACGGATGCCGTGTGCCCCTTCCCTGGACGGCGGCCGGCTCCTCGTACGGCTTCGGCGCCGAGGGCGCGCACCTGCCGCAGCCCGAGTGGTTCGCGGAGTACGCGGTCGACGTGGAGGCCGCCGATCCGGCGTCGACGCTGTCGCTGTACCGCGAGGCCCTGCGCCTCCGGCACCTGCTGCAGACGGGGGAGACCCTGGAGTGGATCGACACCGGACGTGCCGACGTGCTGCGCTTCACCCGGCCGAACGGATGGAAGGTCGTGTCGAACTTCGGCACGGAGCCGTTCGACCTCGGGGATGCGGCCGCGGATGTCGTGCTCGCGAGCGCCCCGCTCGACGGCTCTGCACTCCCCGGGGAGGCCACGGCCTGGATCGCACCGGCCGGTCTGCTCGGCTGAGCTTCCGCCCCTTTGCCGAAACGGAGATGATCCGCGCCCCGCGCGGGGTGTCGAGCACTGACACGCCGCGCGGACGTCGGGTCGTCTCCGTTTCGGCCGTGGGTGACCGAGCGGCCGAGGGCGATTTGATAATGGTTCTCATTAGCGTTTAGAGTGAGAGCATGAAGAAGCCCGTCCTCGCCCTCACCCTCGCATCCGTCGCCGCACTCACGCTGGCCGGATGCTCCACACCCTCGGCGGGAGAGGGTGACGACGGCACGATCACCGTCGTGGCGAGCACGAACGTCTACGGCGACATCGCGTCGACCATCGGTGGAGACCGCGTCGACGTGCAGTCGATCATCACCTCGGCGTCGCAGGATCCCCATGCGTACGAGACGACCGCCCGCGACCGGCTGACGGTGCAGAAGGCCGACCTCGTGATCGAGAACGGTGGCGGCTATGACCCCTTCATCGACACGCTGCTGCAGGATGCGAAGGACCCGCACGTGGTGACGGCCGTCGAGTACTCGCACGACTTCCCCGGCAACGAGGGGCATGACGACGAGGGACACACGGACGAGGCCGACCACGATCACGCCGAGGGCGAGGACGGCCACGAGGGGCACGACCACATCGAGGGCTTCAACGAGCACGTGTGGTTCGACCCGCACACGATGATCCATGTCGTCGAGGCCATCGCCGATGAACTGACCGAGCTCGACCCCGACGGCGCGAAGGAGTTCGCCGCCAACGCCGCCACGCTCACCGCCGACCTCGAGGGCTTCGAGACCGAGCTCGCGACCCTCAAGGCGGAGGCGCCGAACGTCAACGTCTTCATCACAGAACCGCTGCCCGGCTACCTCGCGGCCGCCGCCGGATTCACCGACATCACCCCGGAGGGCTTCGCCGAGTCGGTCGAAGAGGGCACTGACGTCGCGCCCGCCGTGCTGCTCGAGGCGCTGAACGTGATCGACAGCGGACAGGTCACCGCGCTGCTGACGAACGCCCAGACCGGTGGGTCCGAGACCCAGCGCGTCGAGACCGCGGCGAAGGACGCCGGGGTTCCGGTCGTCGCCTTCACGGAGCTGCTCGAGGACGGATCGTCGTACTCTGAGTGGATGAGTGACGCGATCAAGAGCCTCGCCGCCGCCGTCCAGCCGTGAGCGGCGCCCTTCAGCGCGAGAAGCCGGTACTCCAGATATCCGACGCGTCCCTGCACCGTGGGGATCGCGAGCTGTGGTCCGGCCTCGATCTCACGGTCGAACCGGGGGAGTTCATCGCCGTGCTCGGTCCTTCCGGATCGGGCAAGACCACGCTCCTGCGCAGCATCCTCGGCCTGCAGCCGCTGTCATCCGGCACGATCCGCGTGGCGGGTGAACCCGTCCATCGGGGCAACTCCCGCATCGGGTACATCCCCCAGCAGCGGAATCTCGCCCCCGACACGAGCATGCGGGCCCGCGACCTGGTCGCCCTCGGGGTGCAGGGCAGCCGCTTCGGCTTTCCCATCCCGCACCGCGGCGACCGGGCGAAGGTCGACCGACTGCTCGACGCGGTCGGTGCCTCCCACTTCGCGGATCGCCGCGTCGGACTGCTCTCGGGCGGCGAACAGCAGCGGCTCCGGGTCGGCCAGGCCCTCGCCGACGAGCCCGCACTCCTGCTGTGCGACGAGCCGCTGTCGAACCTCGACCTCGCCAACCAGGTCGCCGTGACCGACATCATCGACCGACAGCGCCGTGAGCGCGAGGCGGCGGTGCTGTTCGTCACCCACGACATCAACCCGATCCTGGGCCGGGTCGACCGCATCCTCTACATCGCCGGCGGGCGGTTCCTGCTGGGAACCCCCGACGAGGTGCTGCAGACCCGCGTGCTCACCGACCTCTACGGCACCCCGGTGTTCGTGCTCCGCGCCGGAGATCGTCTGGTCGTCGTGGGCGTGCCGGACGCGGAGCCTCACCACGATCACGGTGATCACGCGCACGGGGGAGCGGCATGAACGCGGCGGCAGCCATCGCGCCCATGGTCGGCTGGGATGACATCTTCTCCTTCCAGGACTACGGCGAGCTCGTCGCCCTGCTCGCGAACTCGATCATCGCGGGAGCCGTGCTCGGGATCGTGGGCGGCCTGATCGGCGTCTTCGTGATGCAGCGCGACCTGGCCTTCGCCGTGCACGGCGTGAGCGAGCTCTCCTTCGCGGGGGCGGCGGCGGCCCTGCTCTTCGGCGGCAGTGTGGTGGCCGGATCCCTCGGCGGTGCCCTCGTCGCCGCGATCCTGATCGGCGTGCTCGGGGCCAAGGCCAGGGACCGCAACTCGATCGTCGGTGTGCTCATGCCGTTCGGTCTCGGTCTCGGAATCCTGTTCCTGTCGCTCTACGACGGCCGCAGCGCCAACCGCTTCAGCCTGTTGACGGGGCAGATCGTCTCGGTCTCGAGCCCCGACCTCGGGTGGCTGATCGGCATCAGCATGGTCGTGCTCATCGGGCTGCTGGTGATGTGGAACCCGCTGCGCTTCGACTCGCTCGACCCGGAATCGGCCGCCGCCCGCGGGGTGCCGACCCGCGCCGTGAGTCTGCTGTTCATGGTGCTGCTCGGCCTGATCGTCGCCGTGAGCGTGCACATCATCGGCGCGCTCCTCGTGATGGCACTGCTGGTCACGCCGGCCGCCGCCGCGATGCGCGTCACGGCCGGCCCCATCGCGGTGCCGTTGCTGGCTGCGCTGTTCGGGTTCGTCTCCGCGGTCGGCGGCATCCTGCTCGCCCTCGCCGGAACGCTGCCCGTGAGTCCCTACATCACGACGCTGTCGTTCACGATCTACGTGATCTGCTGGATCGTGCAGCGCTCGCGTGCCAGGGTTCGCCGGGTCCAGGCCTGAGATCCACTCCCAGCCCCCGCTGATCGCCGCGGCCTAGACTCTTCTTATGGCTCAGCGGAACACCTGGCAGCGCGAACGCGTGCGCGAAGCACTCGCCGACGCGCGCGGATTCGTGAGCGCGCAGAGCCTGCACGCCTCGCTGCGCGATGACAACACCGGCATCGGCCTGGCCACGGTCTATCGCGCCCTCGCCGGGCTCGCCGCCTCCGGAGACGCCGACTCGCTGCAGAGCCCCGAGGGTGAGGCGCTCTACCGGGCATGCACCACGCAGGGCCACCACCACCACCTGATCTGCCGGTCCTGCGGTCTGACCGTCGAGATCGAGGCCAAGGACGTCGAGCAGTGGGCGCACCGCACGGCTGCCCTGCACGGATTCACCGAGGCCGCGCACGTGGTCGACATCTTCGGACTGTGCACTCCGTGCGCGAACAAGCGCGATGCCGAGAGGGCCGCGTCCGCGTGAGCTTCTCGGCAGCAACGGCGACCCGTCACGGCCACTCCCATCGCCCGTCACCCTCGCCACGATCGGCATGGATCGGCGTCGGCCTCGGCGCGGCCATCATCGCCGCCCTGTTCCTGATCGATGCCTTCCTGCCGAAGCTGTTCCCCGCCTCACTGCCCACCCGCGCGCAGGACGGCCTCACGCTCGCGCTGAGCGTGCTCATCGAAGCCCTGCCGTTCGTGATCCTCGGTGTGCTGCTGTCGATCGTGGTGCAGGTCTGGCTTCCTGCCGACGTCATCCACCGCTGGCTGCCGAAACGCGCGTGGGCCCGTCGTGCGGTGCTGTCGCTGCTCGGCATGCTGATCCCGGTGTGCGAGTGCGGCAACGTTCCTTTCGCCCGTGGACTCATGATGCGCGGCCTCGCGCCGGCGGAGGCGATGACATTCCTCATCGCCGCACCGATCGTGAACCCGATCGTGATCCTCACCACGCACGCGGCGTTCGGCTGGGACGGCGGCATCCTCGTCGCCCGCCTGGTCGGCGGCTACCTGATCGCCAACCTGATCGGCTGGATCTACAGCCGCCACCCCGACCCCGACGGCATGCTCACGCAGCTTTTCGTCGACACCTGCGACCGGGTGACCCACGAACCGGGCACCCCTGTGCGCCGCAGCCTCACGCAGTTCCTCATCGAGCTGCGCGCCGTGATGCCCGCGCTCGTGATCGGCTCGGCGCTCGCCGGAGCCGTGCAGGTGCTCATCCCGCGGGAGTGGCTGCTGGCGATCGGCTCCAACCCGGTGCTGTCGATCGTCGCGATGATGGCCCTCGCGATGACGGTGGCCATCTGCTCGAATGTCGACGCCTTCTTCGCGCTGTCGTTCGCGTCGACGTTCTCGTCCGGCGCGATCGTGGCCTTCCTGCTCGTCGGGCCGCTCGTCGACATCAAGATGCTCGCGCTCATGCGCACGACCTTCACGGGCCGCACGCTCGTCGGGATCGTCGGCATCGTGCTCGCCGCGGCCTTCGCCATCGGGATCGGGGTGAACGTCCTTGTCTGAGCACGTGGCACTGTCTGAGCGCGTGGCGCTGTCTTCGCCGACCGCAGCGCGCGTTCGCGCTCTCGGCACCCGCTGGCTGGGTGTGGGGCTGGCCGCCGTGATCTCGGTCGTCACCCTCGGTCTCGGTCTCACCGGACGCCTCACCCTCTACATCAGCCCCGAGTCGGTGTGGTTCGCGTGCACAGCCGCCGTCGTCACCCTGGCCGGTGCGATCTGGTCGTGCACCCTCCCGCTCGGCGAGGAGAGCGACCACGGTCACGATCACGGGCATGCCCCTG
>NZ_QOAY01000030.1:0-5784 GCF_003314775.1 Microbacterium sp. H6
CCCGGCGGTTCGGCCGGCTTCCCCGACGGCAGTGCGGGCGTCCCTCCACCCGCGCAGACGGCGGCTGAGGAGCACGAGGATGATCGACCCGGCGACGGTTCCGAGCACCGGAGGCAGGAAGGCCAGGGGCGACACGGCCGCCCTGGTCACGATGGCGGCCGTGGAGAGCACCCCGGCGACGACGAGTGCGATCACGCCGAGCGGCGGGCGCACGAACTGCAGGATGCCGGCGATCGCCGAGGCGATGAGCACAGCGAGCCCGAGTCCAGCCAGCAGAGCGATCTTGTCGTACTCGCCGAAGGTGGCGATCGCGAACTCCTTGAAGGGCTGCGGCACGATGTCGATCACGAACCCGCCGACCGCGAGGATCGGGCTGGCGGCACGCGCGAAGAGCAGCGCGAACAGCTCGGCCGTGGCGAGGAACACCCCGCCGCCGATCACACCGGCCAGGGCCGCCCAGACGAGGAACCTCTTGCCACTGCGGCGCTGCGCCATGATCGTCTCCTGTTCCACCGTCTCCGATGTGCTCCCCGCTTGTTCGGAGCGACGGCGAGATCGGATGTGACCGATCAGGAGTCGGTGTCCGCCGGTCAGAGACGACGCACGGTGATGGCCTCGCGTCCCTGGAACTGGCGCAGGGTGCGCATGCACCTCGAGCACAGGATCTCGACGCGACGCGGGTGGCCCTCGCCGCACACGCAGTCCACGGTGACACGCCACTTGGCCTTGCGTCCGCACGGCTGGTAGCCGTCGTCGTCGCCGTGGTCGCACTCGCATCGCTGCGACCCACGATCGATGCCGGGGAGGTCGTCGACGTCGAGTCGCTCGTCGACGGCGCGATCGGCTTTGACGGACAAGGCTTCCTGCGTTCTCACCACCTGCCGATGCTCCCAGGGCCGCCCCGTGGGCGCAACAGCGTCGCGCACGGGCGCGTCCCGGTCAGACTCCGACGACGCGGGGGCTCGAGGGTGCGTCCGGGGTGGACGTCGGAGCCGGAGGCGGCGGGGGCGCGAGCTGGCGCTGCGGCACCCCGTGCGCCTCACGGTGCAGGCGCTCCATGCGGCTGTCGAGCTCCGACGCCGCTTCCGCCGCATCAGAGAGGCTGTCGACGAGGTGCGAGGGCACCTGGTTGGAGAACTTGTAGTAGATCTTGTGCTCGAGGCTCGCCCAGAAGTCCATGGCTATCGTGCGGAACTGCACCTCGACCGGCACCGAGAGCGCACCTGTCGACAGGAAGACGGGCACCTCGATGATCGCGTGCAGGCTCTTGTAGCCGTTGGCCTTCGGGTGGGCGATGTAGTCCTTGACCGTGCGCACGGTGACATCGTCCTGTGCGGTGAGCAGGTCGAACAGCCGGTACACGTCGGCGACGAAGCTGCAGGTCACCCGCACGCCGGCGATGTCGGTGATGTCGGCACGGATACGGTCGAAGTCGGGCTCGTCGATGCCCTTCCTGGCAAGCTTCTCGACGATGCTGTCGGGCGACTTCAGACGGCTCTTCACGTGCTCGATGGGGTTGTACGCGTGGTCGTGCGTGAACTCGTCTCGCAGGATCGAGATCTTCGTCTCGACCTCGCGCATCCCGAACTCGTACTCGCGCAGGAACCGCTGCAGCTCGTCGCGCAGCTCGCGGGCCTGGTTGATCGTGTCCTCGGTGACGTGAACGGTCGTCATGTCCTCGACGTTACGGCTTCGTGATCGGAAACCGCTGTGGATCCCCGATGTCCCTACGGTTCTCAAACGGGTTGACGCGGCCTCGACCACGGCCTAGAACGGAGCACATGACGACAGCAGGCGAGGACTGGACCAGGGCCTACATCGAGGCGTGGAAGTCGAACGATCCGGAACGGATCGGGGCGCTCTTCACGCACGACGCCCGATACCTCACGAGTCCCGATTCGGAGCCGCGCGTCGGGCGCGAGGCGATCGTGTCGGGGTGGATCGAAGACGGCGATGAACCGGGGTCCTGGACGTTCGAGTGGGAGGTCCTCCACGAGGTCGACGGCTTCGTGGTCGTCCAGGGGCGCACGAAATACCCGGCCGAACGCGACTACCTCAACCTCTGGATCATCCGGCTCGCACCCGACGGGCGTGCGACCGAGTTCACCGAGTGGTACATGCCACGCCCCCACACAGAGAGTTGAGCGCGCGCACGCCGAACCACCGGTGCGTCATGCGTCGCGCGACGGGGAAGCGGAGGCGGGCGCGATCGGCGCAGAGCCCGCGGCATCCGCTCGCGCGTCGACGAGGTGCTGTCCGGAGGCGATGCCGGGAAGCCCGCGACCGTCGCGCGTCGTGAACGGCAGCACGATCGCGGCGAGGAACAATACGGCCGCCGCGAAACCGAAGAACCCGCCGGTCAGCTGCAGCGCGCTGATTCCGCCGATGCCGCCTGCCCAGCGCAGGAGCCGCGCGAACGGTGCGGGCAGGCGCGATCCCGCGTATCGGAGCTGCACCGCGATGTCGCCGACCGAGCGCCCGCTGATCAGGATCAGCGCCAGGAACAGAGCCGAAGGGGCGATGGTGGCGGCGGCGGATGCGAGGGTCCCGTCGAGCACCGCAGCGCGATCGTCCACGACGAACTCCAGCCACACCTGCACGGTCACACCGGCCGCCATGCTCAGGAACCCGTAGGCGAGGAAGTCGCACAGCATCACGAGCAGGCGACGCCCGCGGGTGACCGGACGGGGAAGATCGGCGTCCGGGCTCGCCTTCGCACCGCGCAGCGACCGCGGGACGAGGATCGCCACGATGCAGCCGATGACCGCACCCAGGGTATTCGTCATGAGGTCGCCCACATCGAAGAAGCGATACGCGCACGGGTAGACGCCCCACACCCCGGTCAACTGCGTCGTCTCGACCAGCAGCGACAGGCCGAAACCGGCGGCGAGCGCCGTAAGCATCCCACGGCCGGCGAGCACCCGGACGAAGAACCCGAGCGGGACGAACAGCAGCACGTTGAACACCAGCTGCAGCAGTGCCGGTTGACGCAGGGGGTTGCCCGGCGCCGCGAAGGCCTTCTGCACATCCCGCACGACCGACATCGGATCGGTGATCGCCCCGACGCAGCGGATCGTGTCGGGGTCGGGCAGCGGGAGCAGGGTGTAGGTCCAGATGGCCCAGAAGTAGATCAGCGCGGCGAGCCACAGCACGGTGCGACCGAGGCCGAGACGTCCGCGGCGGCGATAGCTGATCGCCACGAAGGGCACGAACAGGAGGATGCCGAAAGCCACCCCTATCGCGATCGCGATGAATCCGAGCAGCACCTGATCTTCCACCGCGTGCCAGTGTAGCTTTGCGCGTAAGGATTCCGTGAGGACCGCGCCATCCCACCGTAGGGATTCCGTGAGGATGGCGTGAGGATGCCATCAGGAGGCGTAGTGTCGCCGGACGTGTCAGACGAAAACAGGGAGGGCGCGGAAGCACCGCCGCGCGCCAAACGCATCCTCATCGGCGAACCGCTGACGAGCCAGCAGGTCGACGACCAGCTGCTCCCGAAGCGGATGGCTCTGCCGATCTTCGCGTCCGACGCCCTCAGCTCTGTGGCTTACGCCCCGCAGGAGCTCGTGATGATCCTGCTGATCGGCGGGCTCACCTTCCTGTCGTTCACGCCGCTCGTCGCGGGCGCCGTCGTGGTGCTGCTGGTCGTGGTCGTGCTCAGCTACCGCCAGCTCATCAAGGCCTACCCGTCGGGCGGCGGTGACTACGAGGTCGCGTCGAAGAACCTCGGCGAGATCCCCGGCGTGATCGTTGCTGCGGCCCTCCTGGTCGACTACGTGCTGACCGTCGCCGTGTCGGTCGCCTCCGGTGTCGACAACATCATCTCGGCGGTGCCCGGTCTCGACCCGTTCCGCGTGGAACTCGCCGTCGGCTTCGTGATCCTCATCATCGTGGTGAACCTGCGTGGCGTGCGCGAGGCGTCTCTGGTCTTCGCGATCCCGACGTACGTGTTCATCGGGTCGGTCGGCATCATGATCGTCACCGGACTCATCCGCACCTTCCTCGGCGATGCCCCCGTGGCCTCGAGCCACGATTTCAGCGTGCAGGCGGAGAGCCTCGGCCAGGCGGCCGTGATCCTGCTGATCCTGCGCGCGTTCTCGAGCGGATGCTCGGCCCTCACCGGTGTCGAGGCCGTCTCGAACGGGGTGCCCGCCTTCCGCGCCCCGAAGATCCGCAACGCCCAGTCGACCCTCGTGCTGATGGGCAGCATCGCCGCGTGCCTGTTCGCCGGTCTGACCGCGCTCGCCCTCATCACGGGTGTGCACTACGCCGAGAACCCGTGCGACCTGGTCGGCTTCGACTGCACGAACCCGCAGCCGAGCCTCATGGCGCAGATCGCCGCCGCGACGTTCGGCGGAGGCAGCATCCCCTTCTTCATCATCCAGGCCGCCACCGCGTGCGTGCTGCTGCTCGCGGCGAACACCGCGTTCAACGGCTTCCCGCTGCTGGGGGCCGTGCTCGCGCGTGACGGCTACGCGCCCAAGTCGCTCAACACCCGCGGCGACCGCCTGGTGTTCTCGAACGGCATGATCCTGCTCGGCATCGGCGCCATCGTGGTGCTCCTGGTGTTCCAGGCGAAGCTGACCACGCTGATCCAGCTGTACATCATCGGGGTGTTCGTGTCGTTCTCGCTCGGCCAGATCGGCATGGTGCGGCACTGGCGACGCGTGCTGCGCGGGCCGACGGAGGACAAGGCCGGCCCGGGGATCGACGGCGCATCGGCCGCGGACCGCCGCTCGGCGAAGGTCGGGCTCATCATCAACTCCACCGGTGCCGTGATGACCGTGCTGGTGCTCGTCATCGTGACGATCACGAAGTTCACGCACGGTGCGTATCTGGTGTTCTTCGCGATCCCGATCCTCGCCTTCCTGATGCTGGGCGTGAAGCGGTACTACCGCGATGTCGAACACGAGATCGCGATCGACGACACCACGAAGTTCGGCGCGACCGGCGACCTGGCGATCGTGCTCGTCAACCGTCTGCAGAAGCCCGTCGTGAAGGCCATCGACTACGCGATCGCGGCGAAGCACGGCAAGACCCTCGCGGTGCACGTGGCCGTGGCCTCCGACGACGCGGCGCAACTGCAGAAGGACTGGGCCGACCATCTGGTGCCGATCCCGCTCGTGATCGTCGAGTCGCCGTATCGCTCGTTCGCGCAGCCGGTGACGCAGTTCATCAAGCAGTACCGCGAGAAGCACGGCTCGTCCGTCGTGACCGTGTACCTGCCGCAGTACATCGTGGGCCACTGGTGGGAGTCGTTCCTGCACAACCGTCGCGCCCGCCGGCTCGCCAACCAGCTCATGCTCGTGCACGGGGTGTCGATCACGCTGGTCCCGTGGCTGCTCGACTCGTCGGAGCTCATCTACGGTCGCCGCTCCCGTCCGCTGCCCGGTCAGGAGCGGGGCGGTCGCCCGGTGGTCGTCAGCGGTCGGCGTGCGCACCGTCCCGCTGGTCCACCCCAGGACGGCGTGCCCGAAGCGTGAACTCTTCGGGGCGGATCGCGCAATACAGAGTATGAGCACTCTCGACGACGCGATCTTCCGCCCGGCCCTCGATCCTGCCTCGGTCTCGCTACCGAAGACGACCTCGGTGGATCTCACCTGGCTCTGGGCCGACCTGGGCGCGAAGCCCGAACAGCGCTGAACGCCCTCAGGCTCCGTCGAGCACGGCACCCAGGATGACGGCGGCCTCGGAGAAGCGGGCAGGGTCGGCGTTGGCATAGTTGAGTCGCACGTAGGAACCGGACGGTTCGGCCGGGAACCACTCCGACCCCGGCGCGATGAT
>NZ_QOAY01000275.1:0-2863 GCF_003314775.1 Microbacterium sp. H6
CTGTCGGCGTGCGAGCTCGGGCGCTCCTCGGTGCGGTGGGGCGAAGAGGCGTTGGGCATGACGCGGGTGTGGTTGCACGCGGGTGCCGACTGCGTGATCGCCGCCCCCGTCGCCGTTCCGGATGACGTCGCGGCCGAGCTCCTCAGCGCCGTGCACACCGGCCTGTCCGAAGGTGCCGCACCGGCCGTCGCGCTCGCGCGGGCATCCGCCGAGACCGGCCTGAGCGCCCCGTTCCAGTGCCACGGCAGCGGATTCTGAAACTTTTCCTCCATTCGATGTATCAGAAGGGAGGCCGCTCGCTCCTGTTCTTCGGAAGGTGCCATGCGAAGGGCCTCGAAGGGAGAGGCGCGAGGGAGGCGCAGTCGGATCTGGGGATCATGCGCACTGGGGAGCGCGAACACGACACGGACACCATCTGCTCGAGGATGATGCGGCAGGCCGCCGCGGCACCCTCAGAGGGCCTCGACGATCTGGGGACGTCGGGGCCCTTGGGGTGTGCCGGGGGAGCGACGCTCTTCAGAGCTCGAGGAAGTCGCCGAGCCAGACGCGTACCGAGGCCAGGCATTCCTCCGTGACCTCACCTGCCGTCCCCGTGAGGCGGTCGCGGGAAAGCGTGCGAGGTTGCTCGGTCATGATCCACGACGGCCGGTCCAGTCCGCTCGGCCCGTCCACGACGACGTGATTCGGCCAGCCCCGGTCGGTCGTCGTGATCGGCAGCACGATGGCCAGCGTGGTCACGGCATCCAAGTATCCAGCCGAGGCCACGGCTTCTGCAGCATGCGATTGCTTGTCGGCCGCAGCCGTCCGTTCGATCGCATGCTTCAGCGACTGCAGTCTCCGACGGCGGTCCTCCGCGTCGGCAAGGTGAGCGAGATGCGCGCCGAGAGTGAGACCGTCACGCGCGGCCTGCTCCTTCAGCCGGTCGCGCAGGTCGTCGCTCACCTTGATCGTCGTAGTCATACTTTGAGTATGACCGCGCTCCGTGCGGCGGCGTCAGGCGACCAGCACCGCGTATCCAGCCGCGCGGAGCGCTGCGAGCACCTCGGTGTCAGCCCCGGCGTCGGTGATCACGGTCGGGAAGAGCTCGACGCCGCCGACGGTCGAGAACGCCTCGACGCCGAGCTTGCTGCCGTCGGTCACCACGACCGCTCGGCGCGCGCGTTCGGCCATCATCCGGTTCACCGCGGCCTCGCGCTCGTCCTGTGTGGTCGCACCGGCGACGGCGTCCATCCCGTTCACACCGATGAAGGCGATGTCGAGCCGCACTCCGCGCAGCAGCTGCTCCACGAACGGACCGACCAGTTCGTAGCTGCGCGAGTGGATGACGCCACCGGTGACGACCACCTTGATGTCGGGGCGCGTGGCGAGCTGGGCAGCGATGTTCACGGCATTCGTTACCACGGTGATGCCACCGCTCCCCGCGAGGTCGTCCCGTGCGGCCAAGGCAGCGGCGATCGCGGTCGTGGTCGTGCCGCCGGAGAGCCCGACCACCATGCCGGGTGCGACCAGGCCGGCGGCGGTCTGCGCGATGCTGGCCTTCTCATGCGTGCGCAGGTGGCTCTTGTAGCGGATGGGCAGTTCATAGGCGACCGTCTGCGCTACCGCACCGCCATGCGTCCGGGTGAGCAGGCGCTGCTCGGCGAGCGTATCGAGGTCGCGACGCGTGGTCGCCGACGAAGCCTCGAACTCCTCGACGAGCTCTTCGACCGTCACCTCGCCCTTCGCAGCCAGCAGGTCGAGGATCGCGTTCAGCCGGGCGGCCCGCTTCATCAGGCCACGGCTTCCGTCGTCTGCAACGCGAACAGCCGGAGCATGCGCGCGGCTTCGTCCGCGAGGGCATCGCGGGCCGGCGCGAGGTACTTGCGGGAGTCGACCAGGCGCTCGTCCGCGTCGAGCTTCTCGCGGACGGCGCGCGTGAAGTAGCCGTTCAGGTGCGTGGAGACGTTGATCTTGGTCATGCCGGCTCGCACGGCATCGGCGATCACGGCATCCGCGACACCGGACGATCCGTGCAGCACCAGCGGCACGGGGAGAGCCTCGTGAAGGCGCCCGATCAGGTCGAGGTCGAGAGAGGCGGTGCGGTCGGTCATCGCGTGCGAAGAGCCCACCGCGACCGCGAGAGCATCCACTCCCGTCGCTGCCACGAATGCCCGCGCCTCGTCGGGGTCGGTGCGCACACCGGGCGCATGGGCTCCGTCCTTGCCCCCCACCTCGCCGAGCTCACCCTCGACGTACACGCCGGCCTCGTGCGCACGCGCCGCGACCGCCGCCGTGAGCGCCACGTTGTCGTCGTAGGGCAGCGCCCCGCCGTCGAACATGACCGAGCCGAAGCCCAGCGCGATGGCCTCGTCGACGAGCTCCGGCCGCTCGGCGTGGTCGAGGTGCACAGCCACGGGGGTCTGCGCGCGCCGTGCCACCGCGAGAGTCGCCAGGGCGATGGGTTCGAGCCCACCGTGATAGTCGGCGCAGTTCTGGGAGATCTGCAGGATGACGGGGAGCTGTGCGAGCGCGGCTGCCCGAACCAAGCCCTCCGCCGTCTCGAGATGGATCACGTTGAAAGCGCCGATGCCCGTGCCGGCAGCAGATGCCGCGGAGACGAGGTCGCGAGCGGAGACGAGGGTCACGAGGGGTCCTTCCGGAAGGATTCAGGGTCGGGGCGCGAGATGCGCAAGTGCTGTTCGAGCTCGGTCCAGCGTGAGGAGATGTCGCCCGCGAGTGGCGTGAGCACCGCGGCGGCGGACCATGCCGTGGCACGGCGGAGGATCTGCTCGGGGTCGCGCACCCCGGCGGCGTACAGCACGGCGCACGCTGCGACACCGGCATCGCCCGCACCCGTCGGGTTGCCGGAGAGCGGCTCGTCCAG
>NZ_QOAY01000261.1:0-5184 GCF_003314775.1 Microbacterium sp. H6
GTGCTGTGGTCGTCCGACGCCGGGGTCGTGCGCGCCGCCGAGGCACTGCGGGAGCTGGAGCGTCGCGTCGTCATCGGCGGCGGAGAAGTGCGCTGGAGCACCCCGGTCGAGCGCATCGAGGAGGACTCGGACGGCGTGGGGGTCAGCGTCGCCGAGGACATCCACCTGCGTGCCGAGACCGTCGTGGTGACGGCGGGAGCCTGGACGCGGACTCTGCTTCCGCACTTCGGCCTGCCGCGCCTCACCGTGACCGAGGAGACGCCGGCACACTTCCGGCCGCTCACGGACGCGCCGTGGCCCTCGTTCAACCACTACGTGCAGCCGGGGACCTACCCCGCGACCGTGTACGGCATGCCGACGCCAGGAGAGGGCGTGAAAGTCGGGTTCCACCGTGTCGGCGACGAGGTCGATCCCGATGCCCGCCCGCACCTGCCGACGCATCAGCGTGCGCTCTCGGACTACGTGCGGGAGTGGATGCCCGGCCTCGACCCGGCGGGGCCGGAACCGATCAGCTGCACGTACACCTCGACCGGCGACGGCGCCTTCGTGCTCGATCGCCTCGGCCGGATCGTGGTGGGCGCCGGGTTCTCCGGCCACGGCTTCAAGTTCGCGCCCGGCGTCGGCGGGGTCCTCGCCGACCTCGCGATCGACCCCGCCGCGCGCGCTGCCGCACCCTTCCGACTGCCCTGAGCGACCCGACTGTCCTGAGCGACACGGGAGCACGGCCCGTGTCCGCGAACGAACGTCAGCGCGAGCGCGCCACCCGCTTCTCGTCCCACACGGGCTCGTCGGACTCGTAGACCTCGCCGTCCGACCCGAACACCAGGAACCGGTCGAACGAACGGGCGAACCAGCGGTCGTGCGTGACCGCCAGTACCGTTCCCTCGAAGCGCGCGAGGGCCTGCTCCAGCGCCTCGGCCGATTCCAGGTCGAGGTTGTCGGTCGGCTCGTCGAGCAGCAGCAGCGTCGCCCCGGAGAGCTCCAGAAGGAGCACCTGGAACCGCGCCTGCTGTCCTCCCGACAGCGAGTCGAAGCTCTGCTGCGCCTGACGCACGAGACCGTAGCGGTCGAGTGCCGAACTCGCGGCGTCACGTGGCATACCCGCTCGGCGATCGTCCCCCCGATGCAGGATCTCTAGCAGCGTGCGGCCGACGAACTCGGGGTGCGCGTGCGTCTGCGCGAACAGGCCCGGCACCACCCTCGCTCCGAGCACGGCCGAGCCGGTGTGTTCGACAGCACTGAGCTGCTCACCCGTCGACGTCACGTGACCGAGCGTGGCGTCGGGGTCGGATCCACCGCGAGCGAGCAGGCGCAGGAAGTGCGACTTGCCTGACCCGTTCGACCCGAGCACGGCCACCCGGTCGCCGTACCAGACCTCCGCGTCGAAGGGCCGCATGAGACCCGTCAGCTCCAGGCGCTGCGCGACCACCGCCCGTTTGCCCGTGCGCGCGCCGCGCAGGCGCATGTCGAAGTCCTGGGCCGGCGGACGCTCCTCCGGGGGACCCGCTTCCTCGAACTTGCGCAGGCGTGTCTGCGCCGCCTGGTAGCGCGAGGCGAAGCCGTCGTTCGCCGAGGCCTTGACCTTGAGGTTGGCCACCAGGGTCCGCAGCTTCTCGTGCTGCTCGTCCCACCGTCTGCGCAGCTCGTCGAGCCGGTCCATCCGGTCGGTGCGAGCCTGATGGTAGGTGCCGAAGCCGCCGCCGTGCACCCAGGCCGTGGCCCCGGCGCCTCCGGGTTCGAGCGTGATGAGGCGGTCGGCCGCTCGAGCGAGCAGCTCACGGTCGTGCGACACGAGCAGCACGGTCTTGGGCGTCTGGCGCAGCTGATCCTCGAGCCAGCGCTTCGTCGGCACGTCGAGATAGTTGTCCGGCTCGTCGAGCAGCAGCACCTCGTCGGGTCCGCGCAACAGGGCCTCGAGCGCCAGGCGCTTCTGCTCGCCACCGGAGAGCGTGGTGAGCTCGCGGTATCTTGCGCGCTCGAACGGGACGCCGAGCGCGGCGACCGTGCACTGGTCCCAGATCGTCTCGTGCTCGTATCCGCCGGCGTCCGCGTACTCGGCGATCGCCGATGCATAGGCCATCTGCGTATCGTGCTCGTCGCGTTCGATCAGCGCGTTCTCCGCGGTCTCGAGCGCCTCCGCAGCGACGCGGATACGTGTGGGAGCGACACGCACCAACAGCTGGTGCACGGTCTCGCCCGCTTCGCCGTGGCCGACGAACTGGTCCATGACGCCGAGTCCGCCGTCGATCGTCACGACGCCGTCATCAGCCGTCTGATCGCCGCGGATGATGCGCAGCATGGTCGTCTTGCCGGCGCCGTTCGGGCCGATCAGAGCGCTCGTCGAGCCCGCGCCGACCCGGAAGCTCGCCTCGTCGAGAAGCGGTCTGCCGTCTGGAAGCGTCAGGGAGACGCTGGATACATCGATGAAGCCCACGGTGCGTGGCCGTCCTTCCGCCCCGCACATGCCGAGCCGACCAGGATATCAGCAGGAGCGGTCACGGACCCAACGGGCCAGGTCACGGACGGAACGGGCCAGGTCGCAGACGACACCGGGCCGAAGACGCTGCGGACCGCTCAGACGAGAGCGCTCGACGTCGGTACGGGAGCGGCGAAGAGGTCGAGCACCGGGCAATGCGCATCGACGACGGCGCGCAGGTTCTCATACTCCTCCACGCTGTTCGGACCGGTGATGTCGACAGCCACGCGCACATCGTGGAATCCGGCGCGCCCCGACTCGTCGATGCCGAAGAGCTTGCGCACGTCGAGGTCGCCCTCGGCCGTGATCTCGATCGCGTCGATCGTGAGGCCGAGGGCCTGGGCGTAGAGCCGGTACACGACCACCTGGCACGAGACGAGCGCACCCAGTGCGTACTCGACCGGGCTGGCCGCGACGTCGTCCCCGGCGAGCGCACCCGGCTCGTCGACGAGGAAGCGGTGCGCGCCGGCCCGGATCTCGGTCGCGACCGAGCCGATTCCGCGTCCGCTGACGCGGTACGTCAATCGCGCGTTCGCCTCGTCCGCGGCGATCCGCTCGTTCCACGCCGATCCCGCGTCTGTGAGTCGCTGCGCGCGCTGGGCCGGGGTGACATCCGCGACACCGGCGAGCTGGTCCTGGAGAAGAGTCATGGCCCGACGGTAGCGATCGTCCGGTTCCCCGCGCCCGCCGCCCGTCATCGGGCTTCACACCGCGAAACGCAGCGTCACGACGCCGAGACCACGCCGGTGGTGTCAGCGCCGCAGCTGCTCGATGCGCTCGGACTCTCCCCACGCCCGGTCCGCCGTGAGAACAGGAAGATCGAGCCGTCGCGCAAGTGCGAGACACAGGCGGTCCCCCAGCGACAGCCCGCTTCCGCGCCTCCACGATTCCGCGGCGGCTTCCGCGTCGCGCTGGGACACCGGCTCGACCTTCAGCCGGTAGCTGAGCAACAAGCCGGAGGCGATGCCCCAGTCCGCTCCGGACGCGCGCACCTTCTGCGCGACCTCCGACCAGTTCGCGGCTCCGATCACGGAGTCGTCGAGGATCTCCTCGACGCGATCGGCGCCAGGCTCGCCCTGCAGGAAAGCGAGGAGAGCTGACGCGTCGACCACGATCACGCCGCTGCATCCTCGGAGTCCGCGGACCTCCGGCGCTCCGCGAGCAGCGACTCGAGAGCGCGCCTCCCCTCCAGCTGCGACCTGACGAGGGCCTTGGCCTGCTCCCTGGTGAGCAGGATCACGCCTCCTGACGTCTCGATCATGAGCAGCGGCACGCCCTGATCCCAATGCTGACGGTCGCGGAGTTCGGCAGGGACCACGAGGCGACCACGATCACCCATCGGTGCAACGAATGTGGTATCCATCCTTCGACGATACCACCGCCCCTCACGGCGGGGGCTTCACTCGGCGCGACTCAGACTCGTCAGCACCTCGGTGCGCGGAGCGGCAGGCAGGAAGAAGCGGAACTCCGTGCCGACACCCTCCTTGCTCGTCACGTCCATCGTCCCTCCGTGCGCGAGGACGATGGCACGGGTGATCGTGAGACCGAGACCCACTCCGGGTACCGCGTTGCGCGTCGCGGTCGACGCACGGAAGAAGCGGGTGAACAGCATCCCCTGTTCGTCCTCCGGTATCCCGACCCCGGTATCGGCGATCGAGAACTCCACGCCGCCGTCGACCGCGCGCACTCGCGCGGTGACCTTCCCGCCGCGAGAGGTGAACTTGATGGCATTGGAGAGCAGGTTGTCGATGGCCTGCCCCACTCTTCCGGCATCGACGAAGACGGGCATCGCCGCAGGACCGACCTCCGCGACGAGTTCGATCCCTTCCCGCTGCGCATGCGGACCGGCCGACACCACCGCGGATCGCACCAGCGCGGCCGCATCGGCCTCATCGCGCTCGAGGGGGAATCGCCCGGACTCGACCTGGGCGGTGAACAACAGGTCGCCGACGAGATTGAGCAGACGCTGCGCGTTGCGCTCGATGATGCCGACGAACTCCTGCTGGTCCTCCGTGAGCGGCTGCCCTGGATCGTTCTGCAGCAGGTCCAGGAAGCCGATGATGGCGCTGAGGGGTGTCCGGAGCTCATGGGAGATCATCCCGACGAACTCGTCCTTCATCCTCGCGACCTCGACGGCCCTGGTCTCGTCTGTCAGCACGAACAGATATCCCTGCTGCGCGCCCGCACCGTCTTTGTGGGGAGTGACCGTCACACGTGCGGGAACCGTCGTCCCGCCTGCGGTCACGACCTCGATGTCCCCGTCGACGGGGACACCGGCGTCCGCCTGTCCGAACAGAGCCTTGATCCCCGGGTCGAGTTCGGCGTAGCCGGCGGGCATGTCGCCGGACGGCGCGGAGTGCTCCGCCGTGTCAGCCGCCAGCATCGAGAGCACGGCGGTCGAGAAGAAGCGATCGATGCGCACGTCGTCGAGAGCCTCGTCGACGGGAAGTCCGAGCAGGCGCACCGCTCCCGGGTTCCAGGCCGTCACGATACCGCTGCAGTCCGTGGCCACCACGGCCTGCGCCGTTATCGACGACCACAGACTCTCGAACGAGTCCAGCAGCTCCCGGTACTGGTGCTCCTTCTCGCGCAGCTGCACGATCATGGCCACGTTCTCGGACAGCGCTCTGGTTCGTTCGGCGACGAGCTCCTCCGCCTGTTCCACGCGCATCCGCTGCTGCCGCGCGAGCTGGTTGATCACGGCCGCC
>NZ_QOAY01000261.1:5210-20667 GCF_003314775.1 Microbacterium sp. H6
CCGCCGAGAACACGAGCGGGCCCACCACGCCCCGCAGCCACTCGACCGAGGTCGCGGGTGGCGCGGTGACGTACGGCATCAGCAACGCGATCGACGTGAGCCCGCCGACCACGAACACCCAGCGGATGCCCGGGGCGGCGGCCAGCCAGACCACCGGGAGGAGCACGAGTGATGAGAAGAGCGATGTCGCTCCCCCGGTACCCGTGCGGAAGAGTCCGAGGCCGATGATGTCGACGATGGGGATGAGCAGGAGCGCCCGTCCCTCGTGCACCCCGCGGGCCGTCAGCACCGCGGCGAAGGCCGTGGCCGCGAGCACCAGGATGATCCCCGCCACGGCCGGTGCGACGTGCGTCATGGGAAGGTCGGGAACCCACCAGGTGAGGAGCGCCGCGATCACCGTCGCGGTGACCGTCGGCGCCTGCTTGAGCAGCGGGCTCGGGTTGTCGAAGACCTGATACCAGCGGTTCTCCGCGCGATCGAGCGGCGTGGCCCTCATCGCCGCACGCCCTCGACGATCGCGTGCAGCTCGGAACCCGTGATCGGCTTGGGGAGCGCGGCGTCCGCCGGCGGATAGTCGGTGGCATCGAGCACCGAGCTGATCACCAGGAAGCAGTCGGGGAAACGGGCCCGGACCAGCCGCGCGCACTCCTGTCCCGAGATACCGGGCAGCAGCAGGTCGAGCACGGCCACCACGGGATCGATCTCGGAGAACGCGGCGATCGCCGACTCGGCGTCACGGGCCACGAACACGTCGAACCCCTCGCGGTCGAGATAGCGGCGCAGCAGCGCGGCCTGATCGGGCGCGTCCTCGACGACGAGGGCCAACGGCCTCCCGCTCATCGGAGCAGCAGCTCTCTCACCACGACGATGACGACCACCACGGCGAGGGCGAGCAGAGCCTGAGGGATCAGACGTCGCTCACGTCGGGCATCCGCGGCGATCTCCTCCACCTCGGCATCGTTCGACGGGGTTGCGGTCATGAGTCGACACGTCCGATCTTCTCGGTCTTGATCCAGGAGGCATCGGCGCGACGCCACTCCTTGATGTAGGAATCCACGGTGATGGCGCACAGCAGTGAGCCATACCCGCAGACGTAGAGCAGCAGCCCCGCGAAGAAGCGTCCGCCAGGGAGCGGCTCCACCGCCCGGGCGAGCCAGATCCCCAGCATCGAGATCGGTCCCCACAGGTAGAAGATCACCGCCCACATGATGCGGGCCTCGTGCGTCACGGGCAGCCCGAGCGCGAGCAACGCGGACTCGAACAGCTGCGGGAAGATCGCGATGGCCATCAGGATCAGGGCACCGAGCCCTGGGAACATGATCGCCTCGCGCCAGGACTGTCTGCCGATGCGGGGATCCAGCTGCACCGAGTAGAGCATCGAGTAGATGTAGATGCAGGCCGCCGCGATCCACATGAAGCGGAACACGAACTCCGCGATGTCGCTGTGCAGCAGGAGGAGCGCGAGCAGGCCGGCCGCCGCGAGCAGCATGAACGCAGGGAGCAGGAGGATCGTGAACCAGGCGAGCCCGAAGCCGAAACTGCCCAGGTTGTGGTCCCGGCTCGGGCGGAACCACAGCTTTCGGTAGATCGAGGTGAGCTGCACGTTGCCGCGCGCCCAGCGCAGACGCTGCTTCCACAGGCTGTCGATCGTCCGCGGCTCCTCGGCCAGCACCACGGCATGCGGCTCGAACACCATCCGGCGTCCCTTGAGCTGGCCCTCGAACGTCGTCATGGTGTCCTCGGCGAGGGTTCCCGTGGGGATGCGTCCGCCGATGGCTTCGAGGTTCGCGCGCGAGTGCAACTGGGCGCCGCCCGCGAGGCAGGCGATGGCGCCGCCGACGTTCTGCACCCGACGTGCGGAGAGCTGACCGATCACGTACTCGATGGCGATGAAACGCGTGAGGTAGTTGCGGTCGCGGCTGCCCTCGGCGATGTAGGCCGTCACGGCACCGACCTTCTCGTCGGCCAGGTGGCGGGTGAGCTTGCGCAGCGAATCACGGGCGAAGATCACATCCGCATCCATGATGAGCACGGCCTCGGCCCACGTGTCGGCGAGGATCACGTCGAGACCGTGGTTGAGCGTGTGCGCCTTGCCCTCTCCCCCCTTCTCGCGCCGCAGGTGCACGACGCGGCCGGGGTGGGCCGCTGACGTGGCGGCGACGACCTCGGGGGTGTCGTCGGTCGATGCGTCGTCGACGACGAAGACCCGCAGGCGTTCAGCCGGATACTCCAGCTGCAGCAGCCGTTCGATCGCGGGGCCGATCACCGCACCCTCGTTCCAGGCGGGGATGACGACGGCGACGTTCGGGTGGTACGGCGCCGCCTTGCCGTAATGGTTGCGGAACGCATGCAGCGGAAGGATGAGGAACTGCAGGCCGGTGTTGACCACCGGCAGCGTGCCGACGAGGA
This sequence comes from Microbacterium sp. H6, assembly GCF_003314775.1. Lineage (NCBI taxonomy): Bacteria > Bacillati > Actinomycetota > Actinomycetes > Micrococcales > Microbacteriaceae > Microbacterium > Microbacterium sp. H6. The sequence continues at coordinate 7,620 of NZ_QOAY01000261.1, forward strand.
TGCAGAGCAGCAGGAGGATGACCACCACGGTCTCCAGCCAGGTGAGATCGGCCATCAGGAGACCGCCACCGCGTCGAGCAGCGGGAGGATCCTCGAGTACCGGCCCACCTCGGCGGCGTCGTGGCTGTCGGTCGAGGCGACCACCGTGCCGCCGGCGCGGCGCAGCGCGGCCAGCGCATCGACCCCAGGGCAGCCCCACTTCTCGTTCACTTCGACGAGGGTGTCGGTGTCGGCGGCGGTGCGTGCCCAGGCATCCGCGCGCTGCGCACCCAAGTCGGCCTCGGACAGACCGATCTTCGGCAGGATCGAGAAGCAGTGCGCGAGCTGGTTCCCCGGGTAGCGCCGCATCGTGGCGATGAGCGCCTCGACGAACTGATCGAGAACGTCGTCAGCGGCCCATCCCGCGGCCATCCGCTCCCGCACCGCGGTGGGTCCGAGCGGACCGTCCGCCCCCGGGAACTGGTGGTCGGCGATGAGGATCCGATCGATGCCGTCGGGGAGGGTCGGGATGTCGAGAGTTCCCCCGACGTCGAGGATCTTCGCCTCGACACCGGTGAGCACCGTGAGCCCGTCCGGCACCCGGAGCACCCGCACCGCAGCGAGGTACTCCGGCACCCAGGTCGTGCTCTGACGCACGTGGTCGACGAGGCGCACCGTGGTCAGTCCCGCTGCGGCCGCAGCCTCGACGTTCTGTGCGAGTGTCGAGACCGCATCGTCCGAGAAGGTGGAGTGGACGTGGTGGTCGCCGCGGAGCAGCGCGTGGCTCACAGTTCCTCCTGATGCCCCGCATGGTCGGAGACCAGCACATCCTCGATCTCCACGATCACATCCTCGAGGAAGCGCACGGAGGCGACCTCGCGGAACGGGATCTGCACGGGAAGCTCTCGCCCCAGGAAGTGGTCGGCCACGAGCGACGGGATGTCGACGCCGGCCGCGATCGTCAAAGGCAAGGCGCCGGGGAAGCGAGGGTTGACCTCGAGCAGCACCGCACGACCCGCGCGATCGCGCCGCAGCTGCACGTTCGCGACGCCGACCAGTCCGATCGCGCGGGCGATCGATGCCGCCGTCTCCTCGAGTTCCGCATCGCGGACCGTGCGTCCGGCGATGGCGACGCCGGAGTCGACCCTGGCTCGCGTGCGGGGTACCGCGGCCACGACGGCCCCGGTGGCATCCGTGATGACGTCGACGGAGTACTCCTCCCCCGGAAGGAAGTCCTGGACGATGAGTCCCTCGTCCGTCGGCAGGGCCTCGAGAGCAGCACGGTCGGGCACGAGCCGCACGCCACGGCTCCCTGCACCCTGACGCGGCTTGGCGAAGACCGGGAACTCCCACTCGACGGCCTCGGCATCACGCCCGGCGAGGACGGTGCGCGGGACGCGACCGGTCGACGCGCAGCGTTCCGCGAGGGCGAGCTTGTCGAGCGCGGTGTTCAGCGTGTCCTCGGACGGCGCAGCCAGCACGGCGGGTGCCAGCTCATCGCGCCGTCCCGCGAGGGCGATGAGCTCGACGTCGACGGTCGAGATCACCAAATCGAGGCCGTCGTCCGCCACCATGCGCGCGATCGCCGGCACGAAGTCGTCGTCACGTCCCGGTGGCACGAGGCGTCGCTGCCCCGGGGGCACCAGGTAGATGCCGCTCGCCCAGCCGTCCATGTCCGCGGCGAACACGGTCAGGTCCGAGCGGCGGAGCAGCGACCGGATCACGGCCACTCCCGCCGGACCACCGGCACCGGTCACCAGCACGCGCTTCGTCATCAGCTCTCCCGTCGTGTGAGCTCGTGGGCGCCGATGAACTCGGCGGTCTCCCGCACGACCTCGAGCGGTTCGACGGCCGTACCCCCACCGAATCTCGACCAGTACCGCGCTGTCGCGGTGACGAACTCGGGCGCGAGGTAGTCGCGGCTCGCCGTCTGCGAGCCGAAGCGTTCGAGGAGCCGCAGCTTCTCGTCGAGGTACTGGTCGATGCGCACGAACCTCGTGGGCCGGAAGTCGATCGTCGCCGACGGACTCTGATAACACGCGACGGTACCGACCCGCCGCGTGGCCACGACGGTCGCCTCGCTCACGGCACGGTGATCCTGGTGCCGGTCGTGCGGCGAGTGCGTGTAGACGATCGTCGGCTGGATCTCCTGCACGACCTCTTCGATGATGCGCACCGTGGATCCCCCTCCGGAGATCTCGGTGTCGATGAGGTCCTTCAGGAAGAGGCGGGCGCCCAGCATCTCCGCCGCTGCGAGGGATTCGTTCTGCCTGCTGTCGGCGTCCCCACCCCTGGCACCGCGGGAGAGCGTGAGGATCGTGATCTCGTCCTGAGCCCTGGCGTGCGCGGCGAGCAATCCGCCGACGCCGATCTCGACGTCGTCCGGATGTGCGCCGATCGCGAGCACCCGCTCCGGTGTGCGCGCTTCCGCTCGGCGGCGGTGCCCCTCCTCGACCAGACGGGTGACGGCTTCCACGAGCTTGCCGTTGTCGAGCGGTTTGGTCAGGAACTCGTCCGCCTGCGCCCGCAGGGCCGAGACCGCGTACTCCACGGAGACGTGGGCGGTCATCACCACGACAGGCACCGACGGAACGATGCGTCGCAGCTCGGCGAGCAGCTCGAGGCCGCTCAGTCCCGGCATCTCGATGTCGGTCACCACGACGTCCGGCCGCACCTCCGCGACCCGATCGATCGCGACCTGTCCGTCCTCGGCGACGTCGACGATGCACGCGGCACGTCGCTCGAGCACGGTCTTGACGAGCAGGGCGACGTCCGGATCGTCGTCGACGACGAGAACGCGAGGAGAGTCCTCAGGCATGTGTACGGCTCTCCTTGGGGAGGTTCCCTGACCGATGGGGATCGGCGGCGCGATCTCGGGGCCTTCAACACCGGGACCGCAGGGAAAGTCGAGCGGGGTATGACGATTCTGGCATACGCCGCCGCCATTGCGACGGTATGCGCCTACGCTCCTGCGCGGGCGGCGCGCTTCTCCTCCTGGAACACCCGGATCGCCTCGTACCGCTCGGCCGAGCGCGCCCGTCGCTTCGCCGCCTCGTCCTCACGATTCTTCGGAGGTGCGGTGGTGACGAGCTCACCCAGGAGACGGTCGACGACAGCCGCGATCTCGTCGACCGCGCTCTCGAAGACGGCCTGGTTCGCCCGCGACGGCGCCGTGGTCCCGGCGATCTTGCGCACGAACTGCAACGCCGCATCGTGGCATTCCTGCGCGGTCGCAGCGGGCTCGAGGTTGTTCAGCGGGATGATGTTGCGGCACATACCCGCACGCTACGCCGCACGGCGGGTCGACGGAAGAGTCGCGGCGTCTCCCCGCCCACCGGGGTCGGACCGACGACAGGGGATGGTGCCGCCGAGGGCCGCTCGCTACGCTCGGGGCTATCCGGGCCGCCAGTGCGATCCCCACCCCCGTCGACAGGACAGACCATGACGAACCCGCCGTTCCCCGAACCGCCCGCTGCCGACTCCTCGACCCCGACGACACCGCCCGCTGCCCCTCCCGCTCCGCCGACCGCAGCCCCGGCCTGGGAATCCGCACCGACAGCAGCCCCGGCCTATCCGGCGCCCACGGCACCGGCGTACCCGCAGCCGGAGCCCACGCCTCCCGGTCGCGTCCTGTCGATCGTCGGTCTGGTCCTCGCCTTCCTGGCGGCGCCGATCGGACTCATCCTGAGCATCGTCGCCGCGGTGAAACTCGGCAAGACCGGGCAGCCGAAGGGGCTGGCCATCGCGGGCATCATCATCGGCGCGATCCTGACGATCCTCGGCATCATCGGGATCATCCTGTCCGTCACCGTCTTCGCCGCGATCTTCGGCACGTGCGCCGAGCTGGGCGCCGGCGTCTGGGAAGTCAACGGCGTCACCTACACCTGCGGGTGACCGCAGCGGCGTGACACGAAGAGGGGCCGGATGCGATGCGCATCCGGCCCCTCTTCGTGTCACGCCTACTTCTTGTAGTTCGGCGCCTCGACCACGATCTGCACGTCGTGCGGGTGCGACTCCTTGAGCCCTGCCGAGGTGATGCGCACGAACTTGCCGCGCGTCTTGAGCTCCTCGATCGTGCGCGCTCCGACGTAGAACATCGACTGACGCAGCCCGCCCACCAGCTGATAGGCGACCGCGGCGAGCGGTCCGCGGTACGGGACCTGGCCTTCGATGCCCTCGGGGATCAGCTTGTCGTCGCTCGGGACATCGGCCTGGAAGTAGCGGTCCTTCGAGTACGAGGTCTGCTTGCCGCGCGTCTGCATCGCGCCGAGCGAGCCCATGCCGCGGTACTGCTTGAACTGCTTGCCCGACTGGAAGACGATCTCGCCCGGCGACTCGTCGGTTCCGGCGAGGAGCGAGCCGAGCATCACGGCGTCGGCACCGGCGACGAGCGCCTTGGCGATGTCGCCCGAGTACTGCAGACCACCGTCGGCGATGACCGGAACGTCTGCGGGACGAGCGGCGAGCGAAGCCTCGTAGACCGCGGTCACCTGCGGCACGCCCACGCCGGCGACGACGCGGGTGGTGCAGATGGACCCGGGGCCGACGCCGACCTTGACCGCGTCGACTCCGGCATCGATGAGAGCCTGAGCGCCTTCACGGGTGGCGACGTTGCCGCCGATGACGTCGATGTGTGCGAAGGACTCGTCGGCCTTGAGCCGGCGGACGAGGTCGATGACACCCTGCGACTGCCCGTTGGCCGTGTCGACCACGAGGACGTCGACTCCGGCATCGCGCAGCGCCTCGGCACGCTCCCACGCGTCGCCGAAGAAGCCGATCGCCGCGCCGACGCGCAGACGCCCCTGGTCGTCCTTGGTGGCGAGCGGGTACTTCTCGCTCTTGTCGAAGTCCTTGATGGTGATGAGACCGGCGAGCTTGCCGTCGTCGTCGATGAGCGGCAGCTTCTCGACACGGTGCTTCGCGAACAGGGCGATGACCTCGCCTGCGGCCACGCCCACCGGAGCGGTGACGAGGTTCTCCCGCGTCATGACGTCCTTGACGAAGGTGGTCTGCCGCTCGAAGCCGGAGACGAAGCGCATGTCGCGGTTGGTGATGATGCCGACGAGCCTGCCCTCGTCGTCGACGACGGGGAGGCCGGAGATGCGGTACTTCGCGCAGAGGTTGTCGACCTCTTCGACCGTCGCATCCTGCGTCGTGGTGATCGGGTCGGTGATCATGCCGGACTCGCTGCGCTTGACGCGGTCGACGTGCGCTGCCTGGTCGGCGATGGAGAGGTTGCGGTGCAGGATGCCGATGCCGCCTTCACGCGCCATCGCGATCGCCATCCGCGACTCGGTGACCGTGTCCATGGCGCTCGAGAGGAGCGGCGTCGCGACCGAGATGCGCCGGGTGATGCGCGACGAGGTGTCGGCCTCGCTGGGGATGACATCGGTGTGCCCGGGGAGCAACAGCACGTCATCGTACGTCAGTCCGACGAAGCCGAAGGGATCGTGCTGTTCCATGGATTCTCCTTCTGCGCGAGTCGCGCATGTCCGAGTGCGAGGGGGTGGTCGACGTCGGCCGGTGCGGGGCCGCGGCCCGTATGAAGATTCTAAGCGAGACACGCCCGAGAACATTCCCAGAGCCGCGTCGTTACCGGACCGTTGGCACCGACCGTAGGTGAATCGGCGATGGCGCATTACGCTCAAGTGCGTCGTCCATCTCTGCGGACAAACCCGAGATCGCAGAGACACAGCACTCAAAGTGGAGGTTGCGTGGGACCCACAACACTCGCCGTGCAGCGAAAGCGACCCTGGGTGGTCGCCTTCCTCAGTATCCTCATGGCGCTCACAGCGTTCCTGTTCCTGCCCCCGTCAGCGGCCTCGGCCGAGACGACGGACGACGGGCAGGAGGTCACCGACTTCTACTTCGCCGGCGTCGTGACCTTCGACGACCAGCCGGTCGAAGGCGTGGTCATGACCATCGAGGGCAAGGGCTTCGACGGCGAGACCGAGACCGATGCCGACGGCAAATGGCGCCTGTACGTGCCCGAGAAGGAGAAGTACACCCTCACGGTCGATGAGTCGACGCTGCCGGACGGCGTGATCGTCGATGCGACCCAGCTCCCGGAGGGCACCCAGCCGATCGCCGGGACCACGGCCTCCTTCGAAGTCGAGTTCGGCCTCACCGGGACGAAGATCATGAACCTCTTCCTCGGCGAGGGGCAACGGGTCACCGTCTCCTTCGTCGACCAGCTGCTCTCACGCCTCGTCGGCGGACTGAACTTCGGACTCCTGCTGGCTCTCGCCTCGATGGGCGCTGCCCTCATCTACGGCACCACGCGCCTCTCCAACTTCGCGCACGCCGAGATGGTCACGTGGGGCGGCCTCGTCGCCCTCGTCACGACCACGTTCTGGCACCTTCCTCTCTGGCTCGGCATCGTCGCAGCCGTCATCGGCGGCGGCCTGTTCGGCTGGGCGCTGGATGCCGGGATCTGGCGTCCGCTCCGCCGGCGCGGTCTCGGTGTCGTCCAGCTGATGATCGTCAGCATCGGGCTCTCGCTCGCGCTGCGATACGCGTTCCAGTTCATGATCGGCGGAGGCACATATCAGCTCCCCGGTGCCAGCCCCACCCCGATCCAGTTCGGGCCGATCTCACTGTCCTACATCGACATGATCGCGATGGGTGTGAGCATCGTCGTGATCCTGGCCGTGGCCTTCTTCCTGACGCGCACCCGCATCGGCAAGGCCACCCGCGCGATCTCCGACAACCCGCAGCTCGCTGCCGCGTCCGGGATCGACGTCGACCGTGTGATCCGTTACGTCTGGATCCTCGCGGGAACGCTCGCCGCCATCTCCGGCATCCTGTGGGCGTACTTCCGCCCCGGCGTGAAGTGGGACATGGGGATGCAGATGCTCCTGCTGATCTTCGCCGCGATCACCCTCGGCGGCCTCGGCACGGCGTTCGGCGCTCTGGTCGGATCGCTCATCGTCGGCATGGCTGTCGAGGTGTCGACGCTGTGGATCCCGTCCGACCTCAAGTATGCGAGTGCTCTCGTGATCCTCATCCTCATCCTCCTCGTGAGACCTCAAGGGCTGCTCGGACGCAGGGAAAGGTTGGGCTGATCGCCATGGACTTCGGAAGCATCTTCTCGAACACGGCCGTCTACCTGTTCAGCCCGGTCACCATCGCCTACGCGCTCGCGGCGACCGGCCTCGCCGTGCACTTCGGATACGCCGGACTGCTCAACTTCGGCATGGCCGCGTTCATGGCGATCGGCGGCTACGGCTACGCCATCTCGGTGCTCAGCTTCGGCCTGCCGTGGTGGATCGGCATGCTGATCGGCCTGGTCGGCGGCGCCCTCTTCGCCGTGCTCCTGGGCATACCGACGCTGCGGCTCCGCGCCGACTATCTCGCGATCGCCACGATCGCCGCGGGCGAGATCGTCCGTCTCCTCTTCACCACGCAGGTGTTCGACGAATGGACCAACAGCGCCGACGGCCTCGCCCAGTACAACGGCGGATTCCGCGACGCGAACCCCATCCCGCCGGGGACCTACGGGTTCGGACCCTGGACGTACAGCGCGAACGACCTCTGGAACCGCGTGTCCGGCGTGATCGTCCTGGTCATCGCCATCCTGCTGGTGTGGGCGCTGATGCGCAGCCCGTGGGGCCGCGTGCTCAAGGGCATCCGCGAAGACGAGGACGCCGTGCGCTCGCTGGGCAAGAACGTCTTCGCCTACAAGATGCAGGCGCTCGTCGTGGGTGGTGTGATCGGTGCCGCGGGTGGGATCGTCTTCGTCCTCCCCTCCGCGGTCGTCCCCGGCAGCTACTCGACGTCGCTGACGTTCTTCCTGTGGACGATCCTCCTCCTGGGAGGCGCGGCCACGGTGTTCGGACCCACGCTCGGTGCGGTGCTCTTCTGGGTGGTGTTCGCCTTCATGGCCAACCTGCTCCCGTCGATGGCGAAGGCCGGGCTGCTGCCGATGACCGACAGCCAGGCGTCGACCCTCGTCTTCGTCTTCGTCGGCATCGCCCTGATGCTGCTCGTGATCTTCCGCCCGCAGGGCATCCTCGGAGACAAGAGGGAGATGACCTTTGTCAAATGAACTGACCCCGGAACAGGTCCCCGGCTCGGCGGACGCCGCGGTGACCGCGGCTCCCTCCACGGGGAGCATCCGACGCCCGAAGACCACCGGCCTGACCACGGGTGAGGTGAAGCCCGGAGTCGCGAAGGTCGATCCGATCCTCGTCGTCGACGCCGTCCAGCGTCGCTTCGGAGGCCTGACCGCCGTCGACGTCGATCACCTCGAAGTCCCCCGAGGAGCCATCACCGCGCTGATCGGCCCGAACGGAGCAGGCAAGACGACGCTCTTCAACCTGCTCTGCGGATTCGACAAGCCCAACAGCGGCACGTGGTCGTTCGACGGCACGAGCCTCTCCGGGGTGCCGTCGTTCAAGGTGGCCAGGATGGGCCAGGTACGCACGTTCCAGCTCACCAAGTCGCTCTCGCTGCTCACGGTGCTCGAGAACATGAAGCTGGGCGCTCCGCATCAGCGCGGTGAGGGATTCTGGTCCAGCCTGTTCCCTGTCCTGTGGAGGGCACAGGACAACGAGATCGAGGCCAAGGCGCGCGAACTGCTGACGCGCTTCAAGCTCGACGCGAAGGAGAAGGACTTCGCCGCGGCCCTCTCGGGTGGCCAGCGCAAGCTCCTCGAGATGGCCAGGGCGCTGATGAGCGACCCGACGCTGGTGATGCTCGACGAGCCCATGGCCGGCGTCAACCCCGCGCTCACGCAGTCGCTCCTCGACCACATCCTCGACCTGAAGGAGGAGGGCATGACCGTGCTCTTCGTCGAGCACGACATGCACATGGTGCGTCACATCGCCGACTGGGTGATCGTGATGGCCGAGGGGCGGGTCGTCGCGGAGGGCCCTCCCGACGAGGTCATGGAGAACCCGGCTGTCGTTGACGCGTACCTCGGTGCACACCAGGACGTGGACCTCGGCGCCGTCACCGGACGTATCCCGGTGCTCCCCGATGCCGCCGCCAGCAGGCTCCGTGAGGAGATCGAAGCGGAGGCGGAGGCCGAGCTCGAGGCGACCGATCCGGTTCCCGGCACCGCTACCGATACCGATACCGAGGGAAAGGGCACCGCATGAGCGGGGAAACGCCGACCGATGCAGCGACGAGCGCGGCTCAGGACGATGTCGTCGTGAAGCTGACCGACGTCCATGCCGGCTATCTTCCCGGTGTGAACATCCTCAACGGTGCCAACCTCGTGGCGCGGCAGGGAGAGCTGATCGGGATCATCGGTCCGAACGGGGCGGGGAAGTCCACTCTCCTGAAGGCCATCTTCGGGCTCGTGAACGTGCGAAGCGGCGACATCACGGTGAAGGGTGAGAGCATCGTGGGTCTGAAGGCCGACAAGCTCGTCCGGCGTGGAGTGGCCTTCGTGCCGCAGACCAACAACGTCTTCCCCTCGCTGTCGATCGAGGAGAACCTGCAGATGGGGCTGTACCAGAACCCCAAGATCTACGACGAGCGACTCGAGTTCGTCACCGGCATCTTCGCTGAGCTGGGCAAGCGCCTCAAGCAGCGCGCCGGTTCGCTCTCCGGTGGTGAGCGGCAGATGGTCGCCATGTCCCGTGCCCTCATGATGGACCCGTCGGTGCTGCTGCTCGACGAGCCGTCGGCCGGCCTCTCCCCGGTGCGACAGGACGACGCGTTCATCCGGGTCTCCGACATCAACAAGGCCGGTGTCACCACGATCATGGTGGAGCAGAATGCTCGACGCTGCCTGCAGATCTGCGACCGAGGGTACGTCCTCGATCAGGGCAAGGACGCGCACGAGGGAAGTGGCAGGGACCTGCTGAACGACCCCAAGGTCATCGGTCTCTATCTCGGCACGCTCGGCACCGACGCCGCCTGAGCGGCGAGCGAGAAGCCGCGAGCGAGAAAGCCGCCGACACCACGACGAAGGCCCCGGATCGGATCCGGGGCCTTCGTCGTGTGATCGTCTGATCAGTTGGTGCGGGTGATCATGTTGTCGGCACCGTACTTGTAGATGCCGATCGACGCACCCTGCGGGTCGCCGGCCTCATCGAACGTGACGTCACCGGAGTAGCCGTCGTAGTCGGCCGTGCCGCCGTCGTTGATGATCTTGGCGCAGTCGGCGAAGCTGGTGCACTTCTTGCCGTCACCGGAGCCGCCCGACACCTCCTGCATCTTGGCCGCGATGTCCGCGCCGTCCGTCGAGCCAGCGGCCAGGGAGGCCAGCGCCACGAGGATGACGGCGTCGTATGCCTCAGCCGCGTAGGTGAAGTCCTTGACCTCGGCGTTGCCCTCGCCCGTCCAGAAGTCCTGCAGACGCGAGGTGAAGTCGTCGGCAAGTGCGGGGCCGGCCTTGGTTCCCTGCGCGCCCTCGAGCGAGACCGGGATCTCCGAGCCGTAGTCGGACAGGTTGCCGTCGACCATGTAGAACTTGTCGGCCGAGATGCCGGCGTTCACCAGCAGCGGCGCGATGGTCTTGAACTGGTCGAACGACACGATCGCGACCGCGTCGGGGTTCTGCGCCTTGATCGTCTCGACCTGGGCGTCGAACTGCGCGTCGCCGACGTTGAACGACGCCTCGGCGACGACCTCGCCGCCGGTGCCCTCGAAGGTCTCCTTGATCGCCGCGTCGAGGCCCGTGCCGTACGCGTCGTTCTGGTAGATGATGCCGAGCGTCTTCGCGCCGTCCTCGGCGATGAGGTTGCCGAGCACCTCGCCCTGCAGCAGGTCGCTGGGGGCGGTGCGGAAGTACAGACCGTTGTCATCCCACGTGGTGAAGTCGGGCGAAGTGTTCGACGCGGAGATCTGGAGGATCCCGGCGCTGACGTTGCCGTCGAGGATGAGCTTGGAGACACCGGATGCGGCAGCTCCGACGATGGCGGAGACGCCGGCGCCCTGCAGCTTGGTGATCGAGGTCTCGTAGGCCTTGGTGTCGGTGTCACCCTCGTCTTCGGCCGTCAGGTCGATCGTGATGCCGGCAGCCGCGTCGTTGACCTCCTGGACGGCCAGCCCGACGCCCGACTCCATGGGCGGGCCGAGGAACGCCAGCGAGCCGGTCTGCGGAAGCAGCGAGCCGAGCTTGAGCGTCAGATCGGCTGCGGGCTTGTCACTGCCGCCGCTCTCCCCGCTAGGAGTGCTGCTGCAACCAGCGATGACGATGGCGGATGCACTGACCAGTGCGATCCCGGCGAAGACCTTCGCGGTTCGCGAGCCCTTCAATGCGTTCATGATGCTCCCTTGCGTAACTGAACGTGGAATGTGACCACAATCGGGTGCTCTAACACTAGGGCGTGAGTATCGCGCGCAGGGGGTGCAAGTGTCTCGGTGCGTTAACGATCCGGGACCGGGTTCCCTGACCCGTGGTCCTCGGGATCAGGCGGCTTCGACCCGTGGAATCCTGCGCCCTCGTCGCGCGGCGAGCAGGAGGTCGACCACGAAGACGCCGATCGCGATCCACACGATGATGAAGCCGGCCCAGCGCTCGGCCGGCATCGGCTCGTGCAGCACCAGGACCCCGATGAGGAACTGCATGACGGGGGTGATGAACTGGATCATGCCGATCACCGTGAGGTTAATGCGTCGGGTTCCCGCGGCGAAAAGCAGCAGCGGAACCGCCGTGGCGACACCGGCGAAGGCCAGCAGCAACGCGTGCGCCCACCCGTTCGCGCCCATCGTGATGCCCGACGTGAGCGCGACGATGATCAGCTGCGCCACCGCGATGGGGATCAGCCAGAACGACTCCAGAGTCAGGCCGCTGATCGCATCGACCGCACGGCCGATCTTCTTCTTGATGAGCCCGTACACGCCGAAGGACGCGGTCAGCGACAGCGCGATCCACGGGAACTGCCGGTAGGCGACGACGATCACGATGACGGCGATAGCCGCGATGGCGATGGCTGCCCACTGCAATCGACGGATGCGCTCCTTCAGCACGAAGACACCCAGCAGCACCGTCGTGATCGGGTTGATGAAGTACCCCAGGCTCGTCTCGACGACGTTGCCGCTGAGCGTTCCGATCAGGAACACCTGCCAGTTCACATAGATCAGCAGACCCGCCAGCGCGGTCAACCCCAGCAGCTTCGGCTGGCGGATGATGACGCCGAAGGCCACCCAACCGCGCGTGACGGTGAGCAGCAGGACGCAGAAGACGAAGGAGAGCAGCACCCGCCAGGCCACGACCTCCCACGGACCCGTCGGAACGAGGAGGAGGAAGTAGAGGGGAAGCACGCCCCAGAGGAGGTACGCCCCTCCGGCGTAGACGACTCCGGCGGTCTGCGTGGCGCGGGTCGTCTCTGGGGTCACCGCACAACCCTATGCCCGCGGCGTGGATGCGGACGTCGGCGGCAGAGCCTCCCGGCGGAGTTTGGCAGGAAAGGGATGCCCGCTGGCGGACGCAGAAGGGGGCCCGGATGCGAGACGCATCCGGGCCCCCTTCGAGGACCTCACCCTGCCCCTCATGAGAGGCGGGGAACAGGTTCAGCAGATCAGCGGACGACGACCGCCAGGACGTCGCGAGCCGACAGGACGAGGAACTCGTCTGCGCCGAACTTCACCTCGGTGCCGCCGTACTTGCTGTAGAGCACGCGGTCGCCGACGGCGACGTCGAGCGGAACACGGTTGCCGTTGTCGTCGATGCGGCCGGGGCCGACCGCCACGACCTCGCCCTCCTGGGGCTTCTCCTTGGCGGTGTCGGGGATGACCAGGCCACTCGCGGTGGTCTGCTCGGCCTCGACCTGCTTGATGACGATGCGGTCCTCGAGCGGCTTGATGGAAACCGACACGGTCTACCTCTTCTTTCTTGACGCTGACACGAAAGACTTGTTCGCACTCTCAACCCGAGAGTGCTAATCCAGTCTAGGCGCTCGGCTGGCACTCACGCAATGCGAGTGCCAGTGAGCGACGCGGTTCGACTCGAGGCGCGGCCGATTAGGCTGAGACCGTGGAGATGTCCGAGCTGCGCGCCCTGCTCACCCCCGAAGGTCTCGAGCTTCTCGACACGACCGGTCCCATCGAGTCGACCACCGAGGTCGCGCGAGCGGTGTCGCGGCTGCGTGCGGCCGGCCACTCCCCCGACCTC
>NZ_QOAY01000261.1:20867-22688 GCF_003314775.1 Microbacterium sp. H6
TGTCCGCCGTCGTCGGGCAGGCGCACCTGCGGTCGAGGGCAGCGACGAAGTTCGGCCCCTTCGCCGCCCGCATGCTCTTCACCAGGGCCGGCCTCGAGCAGGCGACGCGGCTCGGTGTCGCGGCACGGCACGCCCAGCGCATCCGTCAGTCGGGCTTCACCCGTGTAGCCGACCTCGGCTGCGGTATCGGCGGCGATGCGCTCGCCTTCGCCGGAGCCGGACTCCAAGTGCACGCCGTCGACGCCGACGAGGTCACCTCCGCCATCGCGGCATACAACCTGGCGCCGTTCGGCGACGACGCCGCGGTGCGGCACGAGACGGCGGAGGAAGCCCTCTCCAGACTGGACGACGGGGACGCGGTCTGGATGGACCCGGCCAGACGCACCTCCGGGCACAGCGAGACCAGGCGTGTCTCCGCCGACGACTACTCCCCCTCCCTGGACTGGGCGTTCGATGTGGCCGCACGTCGCCCGACCGGCATCAAGCTCGGACCGGCTCACGACCGCGACGCACTGCCCGCCGATGCCGAGGCGCAGTGGGTGAGCGCCGACGGCAGCGTGGTCGAACTCGTCGTGTGGAGCGGATCCCTCGCCCGAGAAGGAGTGCGCCGCGCGGCACTGGTGATCCGCGGCGAGCGCTCGCACGAGCTCATGGCTGCGGCCGACACCGCCGATGAGCCCGTGCGCGAGCTCGGCGCCTTCCTGCACGAGCCGGACGGGGCGGTGATCCGCGCGCGGCTGATCGGAGAGGTCGCCCGCAGTCTCGACGCCGGCATGCTCGACGAACACATCGCCTATCTGACATCCGACGCAGCCCTGACCAGTCCGTTCGTGCAATCCTTCCGCGTCAGGGAGACGCTTCCGGCGAGCCCCAAGGCGATCAACGCCGCGCTCAAGGCGAACGATGTCGGACGCCTGGAGATCAAGAAACGCGGAGTGGATGTCGATCCCGCCGCCTTCCGGAAGAAGCTCACGCTGCGCGGAGACCAGGACGCGACGCTGATCCTCGTCCGTATCGGCGACCAGCGCCGCGCGATCCTCGCCGACCGGGTGCCCGCGGCGAGCTGACGTCCGCTCAGCCGTCCGGATCGCGGCCCGGCGGTTCGACCACGATGGGGTCACCGGGTGGGGCCTCGACCCGGACGATCTCGCCCGGGCCTCCCTTCCCCGGCGATGCCTCGGTGATGACGAGGTAGGGCGTCTGCCACCTCGTGAACCTCGCCGCGAGAGTCGAGGTGCCGATGAGCGCACCGTCTCCGCCGTCGACGCGGTCGATCCGCGTTTCGAGACCGGACTCGACGGCGGCGGTGGAGGCGGCGCAGGTCATCGCATCGACCGCATCGACGATGAGGCACTTCTCGACGGTGCCCAGATCCGACACGCGGTCCCCGGTCCACACCGGCAAGGTGCGGAAGGAACCGACGATCTCGAGGGACGAGACGAACCCCTCGCCGGCCAGCTCCTCCGCGCGTGACCGCTCCGCACCCGCGAACTGCGACGGTGAAGAAGACGTCATCGGCCAGCGTTCCAGGGTGACGATCGGCTCCCCCGTCGTCGAGAGGAGCATCGAGGCGCTCACCGCCTCCACTCCGCGAGGGGTGTCACCGCTGTCCTCCATGGGGACCGGGATCGTCGCGCTCAGGCCGCGCCCGATGCTGTCGACCGGGAGGCAGGTCGACTGCGACTGCGCGCCGACGTCGAGGATCAGGCACCGGATGCCGGCCTCCTCACGGGTCGCGTACCAGGCCAGCGCATCCCCCTCTCGCGCGAGGGGCACGACCGAGCCGGGATCGAAGTCGGCTGCGGCGAGCGCGTCACGGCG
>NZ_QOAY01000042.1:0-2434 GCF_003314775.1 Microbacterium sp. H6
GGGCGTCTGGTCGGGAGAGGGTGTCTTGTCGTCCATGACTCGATGCTCTCCCGCGGGCGCTGAAGCCTCCCTGAAGCGTCCTGAAGGACTCTTCAGGAACCCGTCGCTCAGGCGCCGCGGGGGAGGGTGAGGACGAAGCGTGCGCCGCCCCATCGGGAGTCGTCGACCGTGAGAGACCCGCCGGATGAGGCGGCGATTCCGCGCGCGATCGCGAGCCCGAGGCCGCTGCCTCCGGCGTCACGGCTGCGGGCCTCGTCGAGCCGAACGAAGCGCTCGAAGATCCGCTCCCGCTCCTCGGCGAGAACCCCGGCTCCGTCGTCTTCCACCGTCACGAACACGTATCCGTCCGAGGGGATCACCGCGATCGCCACCCGACCTCGACTGTGGCGGGCGGCATTGTCTGCGAGGTTGCGCACCAGCTGGCCGAGCAGGCGCGGGTCGCCGTGCACCCGTGCGGCATGGATGCCGGTACCGTCGACGTCGAGCCCGGCCGCGCGGAGTCGGCGCACCTCGCCGAGCGCGATGTCGTCGAGGTCGACCGCCTCGTCGAGCGTGCTCGCACCCTCGTCGAGGCGGGCGAGAAGCAGCAGCGATTCGACGATGCCCTGCAGTCGGAGCCCCTCTTCCGAGACGACCTCTGCGAGCTCGCCGATGCTGGTGACCTCGGGGTGGGCCTGGGCGAGCTCTGCGTGCTGGCGGATGGTCGCGAGCGGCGAACGCAGCTCGTGCGAGGCATCCGATACGAATCGGCGTTGCGCGGTGGCAGATGCATCGAGCCGGTCGAGCATGCCGTTCATGGTGGTCGCGAGTGCGGCGATCTCGTCTGCTGTCTCGGGTACGGGAACGCGCTGGTGAAGGCGCTCGGCGGTGATGCCGTCCACTTCCTCACGGATGCGCTCCACCGGTCGGAGCGCGCGGCCCACGACGAGCCAGGTGGTCACGGCCACGAGCAGCAGCAGCAGCGGGACCGCGATGGCGAGCAGCGTCGCGACCGTCGCCAGGGTCTCTGCGTCGTCGTCCATCGAGACCGCGAGCACGAGCGTCTGATCGCCCTCGATGTCTTCCGACACCACGAGCACGGTGTCGCCGTCGAGGGTCGTCGTCTGCGGGTCGTCGTCTGCCGGGAGCGGGGTCGAACCCAGTTTGTCGCGAGCCTCCTCGCTCGCGGCACGTACCGAGCCGTCCGGACCGAGGATCTGCAGTATCTCGTCTTCGAGCGCGTCGATGCCCTTGCCGCCCGGCCCGCCGGCACGTTCGGCGAGCTCGCTGAGCCGCTGTTCCGCAGCGCGCTCGGTGCTGCTGTGGATGCTCGCGCTCAGCACACCGTAGAACGAGAAGGCTCCGATCAGCAGGGCGACGGCGACGACGACGGTTGCGCCGAGTGTGGTCCTGCCGCGCACCGTGCGCCAGCTGCGGTTAGCCACCGTCGGCCGCCATTCGATAGCCCGCACCGCGGATGGTCTCGATGGCCTCACGACCGAACGGCTTGTCGAGTTTGCGGCGGAGGTGCCCGACGTAGACCTCGACGATGTTGGGGTCGCCGTCGAAGTCGTCGTCCCAGACGCCGTCGATGAGGGCGCGCTTCGACAGCACCTGCCCGCGATGACGCATGAGGTACTCGAGCACGGAGAACTCCCGCGCGGTGAGGCTCACCGGGGTCTCGCCGCGCCAGACCCGGTGGGCTGCGGGGTCGAGCCGCAGATCGCCCGCCTCCAGGATCGCCGGGCGGGCGACGGCTCCACGGCGCACGAGGGCGCGGAGCCGTGCGACGAGGATCGCGAACGAGAACGGCTTGGTGACGTAGTCGTCGGCCCCGGTCTCGAGTGCCTCGACCTGGTCCCACTCGCCGTCCTTCGCGGTGAGCATCAGCACGGGCGTCCAGTTCTCCTCGGCGCGCAGTGCTTCGCAGACCTTCCATCCGCTCATGCCCGGCATCATCAGGTCGAGCACGATCGCGTCGTACCGCGTCTCGCGTGCACGCCAGAGTCCGTCGACGCCGTTGTGCGCGACGTCGACCGCGAAGCCCTCGGCCTCGAGCCCGCGGCGCACGCCTTCGGCCAGGCGCACCTCGTCGTCAACCACCAGGATCCGCATTCCTCCAGTGTGGTCGGTCGACGCTGAATTCGGGCTGAAGCGGTCGAGGATCAGGTGGAGAGGTGTGCCTGGATCTCGAGGATCACTTCGCCGAGGGCTCCGGAGGAGAGGAGCCCGGGCCCGAGGGGTCCGGCTGTATCGGTGCCCAGCGGTGGGAGGGTGCGCAGGGCTGCAGCGGCTTCGGGAGAGAGGTGTGCGAGTTGCCATCGCACCTCTGCGGCACGGGCGTCGGATGCACGGGCGTCGGTGGCGTCCGGGTGTGCCCGCTCGACGGCCCGCGCGGCGTAGGCGGCTGCCCCGAGAGCATGCGCACCCATGTGCGCGACCCCTGCGGCCTGTG
>NZ_QOAY01000299.1:0-219 GCF_003314775.1 Microbacterium sp. H6
CATCGGCGCAGCGGCGCCCTATCTCGCGCAGCCCGCCGCATGGACGATCCCGCTCGCCACAGCGGTCACGGTCGTCGTCTCGCTGCTGGATCCGCGGGGTCCGTCGCCGCGCACCGAGCGCTTCCTCGCGCGTGTGCACACCCCCGAGCGCGGCTGAGTCAGAGCTTGCGGCTGCGCGGCATGAGCCGAACAGGGGGGAGGGGCGGCGCGGGTATGCGC
>NZ_QOAY01000299.1:256-3723 GCF_003314775.1 Microbacterium sp. H6
TCGTGCCCGGCCACGACTCCGAAACGGTCGGACGCCGCCTCCCACTCCTCGCGGGCCTCGACGATCTCTTCGTGTGTGCGTCCGGCGAAATTCCACCACATCACGATGTCGTCCTCGAACGGCTCACCGCCCAGCAGGAAGAGCAGGGCGCCCTCGGTGCTCGACACCTCGACCGCATCGCGGGAGTCGCCGAGGTAGAGCAGTCCGTTGCGGTCGAGTGGATGCCCGGCCACCACGGCATCGCCTTCGACGAGCATCAGCGCGTGCTCCCAGTCGGAACGCAGTGGCAGGCGCACGCGCGAGCCGGGGGAGATGACGACCTCGGCGCCGACGATCGGGGTGTGCACGGTGGCGGGCGAACGCACCCCGGCGAGTTCGCCGAGCACGACCGTGGCCTCGGCATCTGCTCCCTCTTCGGCCGGGAGTGCGAGTGTCGGCAGCGCGGTGTGCCGTTCGAAGCCGGGGGCACCGCGGCGGGCCGAGTCGGGCAGCACCACCCAGAACTGCAGGGCGTCGAGCGGCACCGGTTCTTCACCGATCGAGTACTCCGAGTGCGAGATGCCGTCGCCCGCTGTCATCAGGTTCAGCTGCCCGCGGCGCAGGTCGGCGTCGCTGCCGAGCGAGTCGCGGTGGCGGATCTCTCCGACGAGCGGCCAGGTCACGGTCTGCAGTCCGATGTGTGGATGCGGCTCGACCCGCATCTTTGTGTCGGCGGGACCGAACCGGTCCAGGAAGCACCAGGCGCCGATCGTCGGCAGGTTGCGGTGAGGCAGCGCCCGCAGCACGTTCATGCCGCGCACTCCGCCCAGCGGCACCTCGCGGGGCTCGAGGATGAGGCGGTGCTGCCCGATCATTCGGCTCGGCCCGTCGGCTCTTCGCCCGTCGATGCGCCATGGCTCGGCGACGCCCGCGGCCAGCGGATCTCGGCTCCGGCGATCTCGTGCGTTTCGAGGTACTTCGCGATGTACGGGCACAGCGGGACGATCGCCTCACCGCGTCCTGCGGCATCCGTCAGCGCTGCCGATGCCAGCTTTCCCGCCAGCCCCTGGCCCTGGAACGCCGGGTCGACCTCGGTGTGGATGAAGCGGATCGATCCGGGGCGCAGGTCGAACTCCGCGAAACCTGCGAGCACGTCGTCGGAGCGGATCTCGTAGCGCGACTCGTCGTCGTTGCGGGTCACGGTGATGTCGGTCATCGGAGGCTCCTTCGAACGGGTTGACTCCAACCTACGCCCGCGTGAGATCGCTGGGGCGGGCGAGAACCCGGTCCGTCTGGCGCCGACGCAGACGGTCCGGGTTCTCGCCCACCGATCCGGTCAGCCCGCTGTTTCCATCACGGCTACCCCGTGCGCATCCTCCCGACTCTTCTTCGGGAAGAGGAAGGTGAGTGCGAGGAAGGCGACGAGCATGATCGCGGGCACGATCAGGGTCTGCTGATACGCCTCCGCCGGGGTACCGGAGTCGATCGCATCGAAGAACACCGAGGCGAAGATCGCGACACCCACTGCGCTCGCGATCGCCTGGACCGCGGTGAGAACGCCCGAAGCCGAACCGATCTCGTCGTCCTTCACCGCGGCGAGGATCGTGCTGAACAGTGCGGCGATAATCGCGCCGCCGCCGACCCCGAACAGGGCGATGCCCGGGGCGATGGTCCAGATGCTGAAGTCGCCCGGCTGCTGCAGCTCGAACCACAGCAGTCCCGCGCCGAGCAGCTGCGTGACTGCTCCGAGCTGCAGCACGGACCGCCCGATCTTCTCGGCGAGCCATGCGCCGCTGATCGCACCGCCGACCGCGGAGCCGATCGCGAGTGGCAGGTTGCTCAACCCCGCCTCGCCGGCGCTGAAGCCGTTGCCGACCTGCAGGAACAGCGTCAGCACCAGCTGTGTGCCGGTCAGGCTGCTGAAGAACAGGGCGATGCCCACGAGCCCGAAGGTGTAGGCCCGACGCGTGAACATGGTCGCCGTGACCAGCGGCACTCCGCCGCGGGCGAGGAGTGCGCGCTGCTGCACCCCGAAGAGGATGAAGCCGGCAAGGCCGGCGGCCACGCACGCCCAGGCCCACAGCGGCCAGTCCAGCTCGGGTCCGAAGGTGAGGCCGAGCACGAGGATGCCGGATGCCGCGACGATGACGGCTGCGCCGAGCATGTCGATGCGGACCGCCCGATCCCCCGAGCGTCGCGGCAGGATGCGCCAGGCGATGACCAGGGCGACGATCCCGATGGGGATGTTCACGAGGAAGACCGAGCGCCATCCGAGCCCGAGGATGTCGGCCTCGATCAGTCCGCCGCCGATGATGGGGCCCAGGATGCCGCCGAGGCCCAGCGCCGGACCGAAGATGCCGAATGCGACGGCGAGCTCGGCGCCGGAGAGGTTCTCACGCAGCAGACCGAGGCCCTGGGGGAGCAGCAGCGCGCCGGCCGCGCCCTGGAGCAGACGGAAGGCGATCAGTAGCTCAGCGGTCGGCGCGAGGGAGCACAACAGCGATGCGATCGTGAACGCCGACAGGCCGAGGAGGAACATCCGGCGCCGCCCGAAGCGGTCACCCAGGCGACCGCCCAGGATCAGTCCCGCCCCCAACGCGAGGGCGTAGCCGCCGATCACCCACTGCAGGCCCAGGGCGTTCGTCCCCAGGGAGGACTCCAACGAGGGGCCGGCGACGTTGACGATCGTCGCGTCGAGCATGTCCATGATCTCGGCCGCGAGCATCACTCCGAGGATCGCCCAGCGCCAGCGGTAGGGCGCTTCTGTCGCGTCTGTCATATCGTCTCAATCCTTGATTATCAATCAAATTAGCAATATGAAGTATTACCATGGTGCGCATGGATGTCAAACGGTCCGAGCGGGCGACGGAATCGGCCTCGACGTATGACCCGTCACGTCGGCACGACGCCGGCGAGATCGACGAGATTGACATCCGCACCCGCGTGCAGCAGCTCACGATGCGTCAGCAGCGCTTCGAGCGCTCGATCGCCAAGCAGCTCGAACTCGACGCCCCGGGCCTCGAGGTGCTCGACCACCTCATCTCCCGCGGCCCCACGACTCCGACCGAGCTGGCCCACCGCGTCGAGATCTCGACCGCAGCCATGACTCTCGTCCTCAATCGCCTCGAAGATCGCGGCCATGTGCGCCGAGATCGGCATCCGTCCGACGGGCGAAAACTCATCGTGACCGCGTCAGAGGATGCCGCCGCCGATGCCGAGCGCCTGGTGGAGCCGCTCATCGTCGAGGTCGAGGCGCAGATCGCCGCGATGAGCGAGGGCGAGCGGGCGACGGTGGCGAAGTTCCTCGACGACCTCATCCGCGCCTACGACCGGTCGACCGCGAGCTGATCGAGACTGCGCCTGTGGATGAGGCGCGGCCCACGTCGGCGGGGGTCGTTACGCTGGAGGGATGCCGCAGACTCCCCGTGACCCGTACGCGGACCTGCCGTACGCCGACGAGCCCTATGACGACGGGTGGGAGTCGTCCA
>NZ_QOAY01000299.1:3817-8023 GCF_003314775.1 Microbacterium sp. H6
TCAGGGTCCGGTCACCCCGGTGGCCCCCGCGGCCTCCGCGCCGGCCGTGCGCCGAGCGACGCCGAGCCGCTACTCCACCGCACGCGAGGCCCTGCACACGGTCTTCGGCTACGACGAGTTCCGCGGCGACCAGGCAGGCATCGTCGATCAGGTCATCGGGGGCGGAGACGCCGTCGTGCTGATGCCCACCGGTGGCGGCAAGAGCATCACGTACCAGGTGCCCGCGCTCGTGCGCGAGGGCACGGGGCTCGTGATAAGCCCGCTCATCGCGCTCATGCACGACCAGGTCGACGCTCTGCGGGCCAACGGCGTCAACGCCGCCTATCTCAACTCCACGCAGGCGATCGACGAGCGCCGCGAGGTCGAGCGGGCGTACGTCGCCGGTGAACTCGACCTCATCTACGTCGCCCCGGAGCGGTTGTCGAACGCGCAGACCACGGCGCTCCTGCAACGCGGCACCCTCAGCGTGATCGCGATCGACGAGGCCCACTGCGTGTCGCAGTGGGGTCACGACTTCCGGCCCGACTACCTGGCTCTCGGCGATCTGGGCGAGCGGTTCCCCGGTGTTCCACGCATGGCGCTCACGGCTACTGCGACCGCAGCGACGCACAAGGAGATCACCGAACGTCTGCACCTCGACGGCGCAGAGGGGCGGGCGCCGGCGAAGCACTTCGTGGCGAGCTTCGATCGCCCGAACATCCAGTACCGGATCGTGCCCAAGGTCGACCCGCGCAAGCAGCTGGTCGCGTTCATCAAGTCGCAGACCCCGGTGACCGACGACGCCGCGCAGCCCGCGGGCATCGTGTACGCGCTCAGTCGCAAGTCGGTCGAGCAGACGGCGACGTACCTCGCCGCCCAGGGTCTCGATGCGCTGCCGTACCACGCGGGTCTGCCCGGCGAGGTGCGCGCGGCCAACCAGGCGCGCTTCCTCCGCGAGGACGGCGTCGTCATGGTCGCCACCATCGCATTCGGGATGGGCATCGACAAGCCGGATGTGCGCTTCGTCGCGCACATCGATCTGCCGAAGTCCGTGGAGGGCTATTACCAGGAGACCGGGCGCGCCGGTCGAGACGGCGAGCCCTCGGTGGCCTGGATGGCTTACGGGCTCGGCGACGTCGTGCAGCAGCGCAGGCTCATCGACCAGAGTCCCGGTGATCGCACCTTCAAGATGCGCATGGGGCAGCACCTCGACGCCATGCTCGCGCTGTGCGAGACCGTGGAGTGTCGTCGGCAGAACCTGCTCGGCTACTTCGGTCAGGAGTCGCAGCCGTGCGGCAACTGCGACACCTGTCTCGACGACACCGAGACGTTCGACGGGCTCGTCCCAGCACAGAAGCTGCTCTCGACGATCGTGCGGTTGAAGCGCGAGCGCAATCAGGCGTTCGGCGCCGGGCACCTGATCGACATCCTCCGCGGGGCCTCGACAGAGCGCATCAGGCAGCAGGGTCACGACAAGCTCGCGACCTACGGCATCGGCAGCGATCTCTCGGATCAGGATTGGCGCAGCGTCGTCCGTCAGCTCCTGGCCCGCGGCATTCTCGTCGCGCAGGGTGACTACGGCACCCTCGCGCCCGGTGAGCAGGCGGCAGGAGTACTGCGTGGTGAGACCGCTGTACCCCTGCGCAAGGACACGATCGGGCGCCCGACGTCCTCGGGCCGGGCCCGCAAGGCCAGCGCCGCCGATGCCCTGGACGCGGGGGATCGGCCACTGTTCGAGGCACTGCGTGCATGGCGTGCCGAGACCGCTCGCGAGCAGGGCGTGCCCGCGTACATCGTGTTCGGTGACGCGACGCTGCGCGCGCTCGCGGAGCGCCGCCCTGCTGCTCTCGCCGACCTCGACGGCATCACCGGCATCGGTGCGAAGAAGCGCGAGGCGTACGGCGAGGGCGTGCTCGCGGTGATCGCCGGCGCCTGACGCCGACGCCCGACGCCTCGCCTTCGGGCGTACTCCGGATCGTGGCGTCTTGAACACTTGCCCATATGGGTATATGTTGATCACATGGCGCGAGCGGCAACCACATCCGATGTCTTCAACGCGATCGCCGAACCGCGACGCCGGGACATCCTGACGCTGCTGCGCAGTGGCGACCGCCCCGTGACCGAGGTGTCCGAGGTGCTGGGGATGACTCAGCCGGGTGCCTCCAAGCACCTGCGTGTGCTGCGCGAGGTCGGTCTCGTGCGCGACCGCCGGGAGGGCAAGCAGCGGGTCTACGGGCTCGACGCCACGGGGCTCCGGGCCGTCCATGAGTGGACGGGCGGCTTCGAGCAGTTCTGGAACGAGAGCTTCGACCGGCTCGACGCCTACGTGCAGGACCTGAAAGCGGAAAGAAGGCAGGAGTAGTGGATGGATACGACGATTGATCGCGAGATCGTGATCTCGCGCGTGATCGACGCCGCGCCGGCGCTGGTGTTCGAGGCGTTCACCACGGTGCAGCACCTCTCGAGGTGGTGGGGCCCCGACGGTTTCACCACGACGACGCGATCGTTCGAGTTCCGTGTCGGGGGCGAATGGGAGTTCGTGATGCACGGACCGGACGGCACCGACTACCCGGAGTGGATCGTGTGGACCGACATCGTCGCGCCGGAGCGGATCGTGATGCTCCATGGTGAGCACCGCGACGATCCTGAGGCATTCGAATCACACCTCACGTTCGTGCTGGACGGCGATCGGACCCGCATCGAGATGCGCACGGTGTTCCCGACACCGGAGCTGCGCGACCGGGCGATCGAGCGGCATGGCGCACTCGAGGGTGGCCGGCAGACACTGGACAACCTCGCCGTCCACGTCGCGGAGATGGCGATCGCGCGAGGGGAGCGCTGATGGCCGGAGCGGTGTTCTTCAGCGTCTCGATGTCTCTCGACGGGTTCATCGCCCCCGAGTCGCCGGACGAGTTGATGGGTCGGCAGTGGATGGAGCTGCAGAAGTGGGTGTTCCGGCTGCGGTCCTTCCGCGAGAATCTGCACCTGGGCGAAGGTGGGGACGAGGGACGCGACAACGACATCGTGCGCGAGACGTTCGAGCGCACCGGGGCGAGTGTGATGGGGAAGCGGATGTTCGACGCCGGCGAGCACGCGTGGCCGGAGGACCCGCCGTTCCATACGCCGGTCTTCGTCGTCACCCATGAGGAGCGCGAGCCGTGGGAGCGCCGCGGCGGCACCACGTTCCACTTCGTGACCGACGGCATCGAGTCGGCGCTCGACCAGGCGCGCGCTGCTGCCGGCGACCTCGACGTCCGCATCTCGGGCGGCGGTGAGACGATCGTCCAGTTCCTCAATGCCGGTCTGGTCGACGAGTTCCACATCGCTCTCTCACCTGTGCTGTTCGGGGCAGGAGTGCGCCTGTTCGACGGTGTGGACGGGGAACGCCTCTCGCTCGACCTGGTGGGCGCGGAGGATTCCCCGCAGACGACGCATCTGCGCTACGCCGTCCGTCTGCGCTGATCCGCGCGGCGTCGTCTCCGCGCGGCGTCGTCTCAGCGCGGCATCGTCTCAGCGCAGCGCCGTCTCAGCGCGGAGGCAGCACGTCGTCGAGATGAGCCCGCAGGTGCGTGGCGATGTCGACCCTGTCGCGGTCGTACAGCCACTGGTACTGCAGCCCGTCCCACATCGCGATGAGCCAGGTGGCCTCGTGCACGGGATCGCGGTGCGCTGGCAGGTCGCCGTCGACCTGGGCGAGGCGGAAGAGCTCAGCGAAGTAGTCGAGGGCGTTCGCGAACCGCATCGTGAAGTAGTCGTGTGCGGGGTGTGCGACGGGGACGGCCTCGCACGACAGCACCGCGTAGACCTCGATCAGTCCCGGTTCGTCCCGTGCGCTGAGCGCCGCGCCCTCGGGAATGCTGCGGAGCACCGTGGCAGCCGACGCGGTGCTCGTAAACATCTGGTTCTCGTTGATGGCGCTGTCGCGTTCCGTGAGCACGGCGCTCAGCAGCAGCTCCTTCGACGCGTAGTGGTGCAGCAGCGTCGACTTCGACACTCCGACCGCGGTGGCGATGTCCTGCAGGCTGGTGTCGCCGTAGCCGTCGCGGGCGAACAGGCGCATCGCATCGGAGACGATCTGTGCGCGCCTGCGGCGGCCGACCGCGTAGCCGGGGTCGGTGTCGGCGACACTGGTGGCGCGCAGTCGCGGGAGGGGACCGGCGGCCGTCGCGGACCCGGATGAGGGCTCGTCGTCGGGGTCCCGCCACGCGTGCGGCAGCGCCCACAGGT
>NZ_QOAY01000208.1:0-219 GCF_003314775.1 Microbacterium sp. H6
CTCTCCGCATAGAGCTTGTAGACGTCTTCGGTGCCCGAAGGGCGAGCGGCGAACCAGGCGTGCTCGGTCTGCACCTTGAGGCCGCCGATCGCCGCACCGTTGCCAGGGGCGTGCGACAGCTTCGCCGTGATGTCCTCGCCGGCGAGCGCGGTCGCCGTCACCGCCTCGGGAGCGAGCTTGCCGAGGGTCGCCTTCTGCTCCGGGGTCGCCGGAGCGTCG
>NZ_QOAY01000208.1:277-1159 GCF_003314775.1 Microbacterium sp. H6
CGCGCTGATACGCCGATGCGCCGAAGGCGGTCTCCAGCTCGTGGTACCGCTCCGAGGGGGTCTTCCCGGTGACGGCGATGATCTCGGCGGCCAGCAGGCACAGCAGGATGCCGTCCTTGTCCGTGGACCAGACCGAGCCGTCCTTGCGGAGGAACGAGGCACCGGCCGACTCCTCCCCGCCGAACGCGACCGAGCCGTCGAGCAGCCCGGGGACGAACCACTTGAATCCGACCGGAACCTCCAGCAGGCGCCGTCCGAGCGACTCGGCGACGCGGTCGATGATCATGGACGAGACCAGCGTCTTGCCGATCGCGGCGTCGCGGGGCCACCCCTCACGGTGCGAGAACAGGTAGTCGATGGCGACCGCGAGGTAGTGGTTCGGGTTCATCAGTCCGGCGTCCGGGGTCACGATCCCGTGCCGGTCGGCGTCGGCGTCGTTCCCGGTGAGGACGTCGTAGGAGCCCTTCTTCGCGACCAGGGATGCCATCGCCGAAGGAGACGACGGATCCATCCGGATCTTCTCGTCCCAGTCGAGCGTCATGAAGCGCCATGTCGGGTCGACCTCGGGGTTCACGACGGTGAGGTCGAGGTCGTGCATCTCGGCGATCAGCGACCAGTACTCGACGGAGGCTCCGCCCAGCGGGTCGGCGCCGATGCTGACGCCGGCGCTGCGGATCGCATCGATGTCGATGATCGACGGCAGATCGCGCACGTAGGCGTCACGGAAGTCGTAGCCGGTGAGGGAATCCCAGTCGATGTCGGCGAAGCGCTCCAGCTTCACGCCCTCGAGCCCCGCGGCGATCAGGGTGTTCGCCCGGTCGGCGATCCAGCTTGTCGCGTCGGTGTCGGCGGGCCCGCCGTGCGGAGGGTTGTACTTGAAGC
>NZ_QOAY01000208.1:1185-3627 GCF_003314775.1 Microbacterium sp. H6
CCGTCGCGCGGAGGGTTGTGCGAGGGGGTGACGACGATGCCGTCGGCGCGACCGGGGTCGTCTGCCGCCTTGCCGCGGTTGTAGGTGAGGATCGCGTGGCTGAGGGCCGGAGTCGGCACCCACGAGTCGCGGGAGTCGACGCGCACGTCGATGCCGTTCGCGAGCAGCACCTCGATCGCGCTGCGCTCGGCGGGGAGCGACAGCGCGTGCGTGTCGCGTCCGAGGAACAGCGGACCGGTGATCCCCTGCGCGTCGCGGTAGTCGACGATCGCCTGCGTCGTGGCGAGGATGTGGTTCTCGTTGAAGCTGTTCGACAGCGACGATCCGCGATGGCCGCTGGTGCCGAACACGACGCGCTCTGCGGCCACCTCCGGGTTTGGCGTGCGGTCGTAGTAGGCGGCGATCAGTTCGTCGACGTCGATCAGGTCACTTTCCTCCGCGGGGAGGCCGGCACGGCTCGTCATCCTCTCAGTCTGCCCCCTGTTCGGCGTGATCGCATCCGGAAGAGGCCCTCTTCCTCTCCCGCCTCGCCGTTCTCGTCGCGATATGACAGCCAGAACCGCCGACGAAGGTGGAACATTGCGACGGGAGGGGAAGTCACGCGGGGGAGCGGCGCCGTCACCGAGGGATAAGGTGAAACCCGTGACTGAACGCCGCACCTACAGCTATCTCGGCCCCGCCGGCACCTTCACGGAGGCGGCGCTCGATCAGGTGGCCGAGGCCCGCGGGCAGGACTGGCGCCCCGTGCACAACGTGGGCGAGGCTCTCGCCGACGTGCTCGAGGGGCGCAGCGACGCCGCGATGATCGCGATCGAGAACTCGATCGAGGGCGGGGTGTCCACCACGCAGGACGCTCTGGCGACCCTCCCCGGTCTGCGCATCATCGGCGAGTACCTGGTGCGGGTGAACTTCGTGCTGGTCGCCCCGCGCGGCACGACGCTCGACCAGGTCGAGGTCATCGCGGCGCATCCCGTCGCCTACGCGCAGTGCCACGGCTGGCTCGGCGCGCACCTGCCGTCGCACTCGCACGTGCCGGCCTCGAGCAACGTCGCCTCCGCGATCGGCGTCCTCGACGGAACGCTGCCCGCTCAGGCCGCCATCGCGGCTCCCGGCATCGTGAACCACTACGACGTCGATGTGCTGGCGGAAGGCATCGGCGACAACGCGCAGGCGGTGACCCGTTTCGTGCTGGTCACCCGCACCACCCGTTCACCGGAACCGACCGGTGCAGATAAGACGTCCCTGATCGTCGAGCTTCCGCACGACCACCCCGGATCGCTCCTGGAGATGCTCGAGCAGTTCTCCACCCGCGGCATCAACCTGTCGCTCATCGAGTCTCGGCCCATCGGCGATGAGCTGGGTCGCTACCGGTTCGTGATCGACGCCGACGGCCACATCGAGCACGAGCGCATGGCCGATGCGCTGCTCGGCATCCGCCGGTTCAGTCCCCGCGTCGTGTTCCTCGGGTCGTACCCGCGGGCGGACCGTCAGATCGTGCAGTACCCTGACCGCTACTCGGACGACGTGTTCGTCGAGGCGCGCGATTGGCTCCGCGGTATCCTCTCCGGCGAACCGGAGTCCTGACTCTCCCGGTCCGTCAGGCCGTCGAGCCGCTCATTGCTCCTGGAAGCGCGGCCAGTCGCTCCCCGGCGTCATGTGCGAATGCAGCGCACCCTTCGCCGAGGCGAGGCTCGGGTAGGTGCCCGTCGTCGCGTCGGCCCCGACCATCGTGACCGTGTAGCCGTCCTCGTCGTGGCGGATGCTGCCCACAACGCCGTTGCGTCCGTAGGCCACCCAGAGTGCGAGTGTCTTCGTGGTGCTCATCGTCGAACCCCTCTCTCTGCCGCCGAGGCTACGCCTGCCCGCAGGGGAAGGCCAGGGCTTGACAAGCGGCCGTCACTGTCGGCTCAGAGCGCAGCGGCGATGAGCTCCAGAGTCTGCGCTCGTCCGGTCGGGGCGTCCTTCGGCTCGGCGTCGTAGGCACCGGCGACCGGTGAGAGCATGACCTCGTCGACGCCGTGGCGCTCGGCGAAGGCACGCACCTCGGCCGCGACGCTCTCACCCGTGCCGACGAACCAGCGAGAGCGGGCGGCCTGCACGACCTCGTCGGTCGCCGGGTCGGTGACGGCGGACATCGCTTGCTCGACGGTCTCGAGAGCGGCGAGGGGTTGATTGAGCCGCAGGCGCGCCATCATCCGCAGCTGCGGCAGCGCGCGAGCCTCCGCCTCGTCCTGGGTCGGCGCCGCCACCGCGTTCACGGAGAGGAACGTGCGCGGCTCAGGGTGCTCTTCGCTGGGGCGGTACCCGGTGCGGTAGAGATCGAGCGCGCGTTCGAGACCCTGCCCCGAGAAGTGGTTGGCGAAGACGTAGGGCAGCCCGTGGGATGCGGCGAGCTGGGCCGAGTAGTCGCTCGATCCGAGCAGCCAGACCTCGGGGGTTCCG
>NZ_QOAY01000208.1:3664-14510 GCF_003314775.1 Microbacterium sp. H6
CGGCCGGAGTGGCGCGCACCGTGTACTCCCCGCCAGAGGTGAAGCGCAGGGCGGCTCCCTCGCCGGAGAGGAGTGCGGCGATGTCCTGCACATGGCGCGGGAACTGCTCCACGTCGCTCGTCGTTCCCGAACCGCGGAGCAGCTGGGTGATGACCGGGTCGCTTCCCGGAGCGCGCCCGAGGCCGAGGTCGATGCGGCCGGGCGCGATCGCCTCGAGTGCCGCGAACTGCTCCGCGACGATGAGCGGCGCGTGGTTGGGCAGCATCACGCCGCCCGAACCGAGCCGCACGCGCGAGGTGCGGGTGGCTGCGGCCGCGATCAGCACCGGGGGAGTGGTCGACGCGACCGACGGCATGTTGTGGTGCTCGGCGAACCAGTAGCGGCGATAGCCGAGGCGGTCGGCGACCTCCGCGAGAGCGAGCGAGGCGGCGACGGCCTCTGCGCTGGTCTGGCCGGTGCGAACCGGGACGAGGTCGAGGACGGAGAGAGCTGTATCGGGCATCCTCGGTTGCAACGCGTCCGCAGGCGCCGTCATTCCCCGTCTTGCCCGGTTCGCCCGGCGGTGTTCAGGGCCCAACGGGGTGGGGGCGACAGTCACGCCGCCCCCACCCCGTTCGTCAGGCGTTGATCGCCTCGCGCTGATCAGTGGACTCCACCGTGATCTTGCGCGGCTTGGCACGCTCGCTCACCGGGATGATGACGGACAGCACACCGCTCTCGTACGAGGCGCTGATGCCGTCGAGGTCGACACCCTCGCCGAGCGAGAACTGCCGCAGGAAGGAGCCGGATCCGCGTTCACGGGCGAGCCAGCGCACACCGTCACGGGTGTCGGGGGTGCGCTGTGCGCGGATCGTGAGCTGACCGCCGTCGAGATCGACGTCGATCGAGCCGGGGTCGGCCCCGGGAAGGTCGGCGTGGAGCACATACCGGTCTCCGTCGCGGAAGAGGTCCACCGGCATCGGCCGGGGAGCGCGAACGGAGTCCAGCACGCTCGCGGCGAAGCGATCGAGCTGGCTGAAGGGGTCGAAGGTCAGTGCCATGAGGTTCTCCTTTCGTGCTGCCCTGAGGGCGAATCGGTGGTGCAGGAGATCTGCACCATTGCTATAGATTTTTTATACGACAACTCGTGTTAGATTTGCAACTCCGAATCCCGCCGACCTCAGGGGGTGACCGCATGCCGCATCGTGACAGCCGGACGCCGCTCTATGGCATAGCCGTCGCAGCGCAGCTGGTCGAGCTCCCCGAGGCGACGCTCCGCCTGTTCGAGAGCAAGGGCTTGCTCACCCCCGCCCGCAGCGAAGGCGGGACCCGCCGCTACAGCGATGACGACATCGAACGGCTGCGGCGAGCGGCCTCACTGCGCGAAGACGGGGTGAACATCGCCGGGATCGCTCGGATGCTCGACCTGCAGGATGCGAACGACGACCTGCAGGTGCGCAACGAGCAGCTCCGCGAAGCTCTCGATGCTCAGCGCGGGAGAGGCCGCCGCTCCGCCGACTGATCGATGGTGCGACGCGGCCGACCGTCCATCGGGCCCGACCACTACCGTTGAGGCATGGAAGCAGGCATCTTCTACGTCCTCGTCGGCTCGGTCGCCGTCGCCGCCTTCGCGCGGTGGCGTGGATGGCCTGCACCTCTGCTCGTGACGGTGGTCGCGCTCGCCGCGTCGTTCCTCCCGTTCGTGCCCGATCTCGACATCGACGGGCATGTGCTCCTGAGTCTCGTGCTGCCGCCGCTGCTGTACTCGGCCGCCCTCGATGTCTCCTTCGTCGGGTTCAAGCGCAGCCTGCCGCAGATCCGCCGTCTCGGGATCTGGCTCGTGCTGCTCACGGCCCTCGCTGTCGGGTTCGTCGCCTGGTGGATCCTGCCCTCGCTCACGCTTCCCGGCGCACTGCTGCTGGGCGCGATCGTCGCTCCTCCCGACGCGGTGTCCGCCGCGGCGATCGGTCGTCGGCTCGGACTGCCTCGACGCATCATGACCGTGTTGTCGGGCGAGAGCCTCATCAACGACGCGACCTCGCTCACCCTGTACCGGGTGTTCGCGGCGATCCTCGCCGGGGCGACGGTCTCGGTGTGGGGCGGTGTCTTGCAGTTCCTGCTGGCTGTCGGCGTCGGTGTCGCCGTCGGACTCGTCTTCGGGATCGTCCTGCACCAGCTGCGCATGCGCATCAGCGATCCGGTCGTCATCGGCACCTTCGGACTGCTCGCTCCGTTCGGTGCGTACGCGATCGCCGAGCATCTGCTCGGATCGGGAGTCCTCGCCGTCGTGGCGATGGGGCTCTACGTCGGTTACAACTCGCCGCGCACCGACTACACGACGCGCCAACAGGAGAAGCCGCTGTGGCTCTCGGCCGACCTGTTGCTGGAGAGCTTCGTGTTCGCCTACATCGGGCTGCAGTTCCCTCGCGTGCTCAGCGACCTCGGCAGCGAGTCCGTCGGACAGATCCTGCTGCTCTCCGGCGCGGTGCTGCTCGTGGTGGTCATCGTGCGGCCCCTCTACATCTACCCGACCAGTGCGTGGTCGAACTTCCAGGACCGCAAGCGTCTCGAGCGCTGGGATCGCGGTGTGGAATCCGGGGAGTTCGAGAAACGTCACCGCAGGTCGCGTCGCTGGGGGAACTACACGGCGGACGAACTGCGCAGCCACATCGTCCGGGAGCAGATGGCGGGACTCACCCTCACGTGGAAGGACAGCGCCGTCATCTCCTGGGCGGGCATGCGCGGGGTGGTGACGCTGGCGATCGCGGTGGCGGCGGCCGACCTCGCGACCCTCGACACCGAGGCGTCGCACGCGATCGTCGTCGTCGCGTTCATCGTCACGGTGGGCACCCTGCTGCTGCAGGGGCTCACGCTGCCCATGCTGATCCGTGGTCTCGGCATCGAGCGCGACGCGGATGAGGCGGAGGACGAGGCGGCTCTTGCGGAAGTGCGGGAGAAGAGCCGCGAGGCCGGCAAGGCCTATCTCGCCGAGAAGCGCGTGGAGTGGGAGGCGAAGTACGGCGAGGTCGATCTGAGCGTGTTCGACGCGTTCACGAAGCGTATGACCCGGGTGGAGAAGGACACCGACGAGGCGCAGAAGGTCGAGGACGCCGTGACCCGGCCCTCCTATGACGACCTCGTCGCGCTGTCCAGAGGGTGGTTGCAGGTGCGCCGCGACATCCTCCTCGCCGAGCGCGACGCCGGCAATCTCGACGAAGAGGTGATGCGGGAGCTCATCGCCGCGATGGATGCCGAGGAGCTCGCGCTCGACACGCGCGGTGCCACCCGTCAACAGAGCCGCGCCTGACGATCCCTCCCGCTCCCCCTCCTCCCCTCTCCCCCTCTCTCCCCCTCCCCCTCTTCCCTCCTCCCCTCCCGCTCCCCCTCCCCCCCCTCCCCACCTCCGCCGAGACCCATCGTCGTCGCCCAGACCCATCGTCTGAGACGTCTGCGACTGTGGGTCTCGACGACGCGCGTGGGTCTCGGCGGAGGAGAGACGGGGAGGGAGGAGGGGGAGAGGGGGGAGAGGGGGGAGAGGGAGAGAGGGAGAGAGGGAGAGAGGGAGAGGGGGTCAGCGTGCGCTGACCGGCTCCTTGTCGGCGGACGCGTCCGCCTCGGGAGCGTCGTCGTCGCCGGAGTCGTCGGCGAAGGGGAGGCCCTCGCGCGGAGCGTTGTAGAGCTCCTCGTTCAGGATGCCCTCGCGCTTGGCGACGATGGTCGGGATCAGCGCCTGACCCGCGACGTTGACCGCGGTGCGGCCCATGTCGAGGATCGGGTCGATCGCGAGCAGCAGCCCGACGCCCTCGAGCGGCAGACCGAGCGTCGACAGTGTCAGCGTGAGCATGACCACCGCGCCGGTGGTTCCGGCGGTGGCGGCGGAACCGACGACCGAGACGATCACGATCAGCAGGTACTGCACGAAGTTCAGCTCGATGCCGAAGAACTGTGCCACGAAGATCGCGGCGATGGCCGGGTAGATCGCGGCGCAGCCGTCCATCTTCGTGGTCGCGCCCAGCGGCACGGCGAACGAGGCGTAGGAGCGGGGCACTCCGAGGTTGCGCTCGGTCACGCGCTCGGTGAGGGGCAGCGTGCCGATCGAGGAACGGCTGACGAAGGCCAGCTGCACCGCGGGCCACACGCCGGAGAAGTACTGCTTGATCGACAGGCCGTGCGTCTTGACCAGGACGGGGTAGACGACGAACAGCACGAGCGCGAGGCCGATGTACACCGCGGCGGCGAACCAGCCGAGTGAGGCCAGCTTCTCCCAGCCGTACTTGATCACTGCAGAGCCGATGAGGCCGAACGTGCCGAGCGGGGCGATGCGGATGATCCACCACAGCACGCGCTGGATGACCTTGAGCAGCGACTCGGTGAACACGAGGAACGGCTCTGCCTTCTTGCCGGCCTTGAGCGCGGCGATGCCGACGACGGCCGCGACCACGATGACCTGCAGGATGTTGAAGCCGACGCTGGAGCTGAAGGTGCCTTCGACGGCACCGGGGTTGGTGCTGACCGTGAGCCCGAGGAAGTTCTGCGGGATGAGACCCAGCAGGAAGTTCCACCAGGTGCCGACCGTGTACGGGTCGCCGGTCTCGAGGCCCTCACCGGCGCGGTTGCCCGGCTGGATCACGAGGCCGAGGACGATGCCGATGATCACGGCGACGAACGCGGTGATCGCGAACCACAGGATCGTCTGCCCTGCCAGGCGTGCAGCGTTCTGCACGCGGCGCAGGTTCGAGATGCTGGCGACGATGGCCGTGAAGATCAGCGGGACGACGGCGGCGCGCAGCAGCGTCACGTACGAGCTGCCGATCGTGTCGAGGGTCGCCGACAGGCCGTTCGGGTTCTCGGCGGTGGCGCCGAGCTGGCGGCCGATCAGACCGGCGGCGACGCCGAGGACGAGGGCGGCGAGGATCTGGAAGCCGAACGACGTCAGCAGCTTCCGGACCGGTCCGCGGGTGTCTGGCGCCTTCTGGGCGCGTGCGGTGGTGCTCATGGGGTGGGGACTCCAGGATCGCGGCGCGCCGAGTGCGCGCCATGAGGCCCAACGCTATGACTCCCTGAGAATTCCCTGGGTGGATATGACGAAGGATGACGCTCCCGAGCTCAGCGGGGGAGTGAGCTCAGCGGGGGGGAGTTCAGCGGGGAGCGAGCACCAGCAGCTCGCCCACTTCGCAGTCGAGCGCTTCGCAGATCGCGCGAAGGGTGGAGTAGCGGATGGCGCGGGCGCGGTCGTTCTTCAGAACCGACAGGTTCACGATGCTCACCCCGACCGCGGCGCTCAGCTCGGTGAGGGTCATCCCGCGATCGGCGAGCAGCTCATCGAGTCGGCAGTGGATGCCGGTGAACTCGTCGTCGCTCTCCGCCGGGGTCACACCAGCCCCTCCGTTTCCTTCTCGAGCGCGAGCTTCTCGTTCTGCAGGCGGATGCCGCGGCGGAAAGCGACGGCGATCAGGCCCACGGTCACGCCGGTCGCGAAGATCGGAGCGACGCTCCAGAACTCGATCGGATGCGCAGGCTCTCCCTCACCGAGGCCGAGTGCTGAGGTGACGCCGTTGCGGCCCATGGTCTCGAACATGACGATCAGGATCGGCGCCACGACCAGGGTCCAGCCGATCACATCGAACGCGCGGGCGTTGCCGCGCACGAAGAAACGTCCGCGCAGGAAGTTCCAGGCGACCAGCGTGACCGACCCGATCACCAGCAGGGCCGCGAGCGCCCACAGGGTGATGGCGGCGATGATCGCCCCGACCGACACCGTGTTCACACCGGTGGCGAAGACCATCGCATCCTGCGCTATCCCCTCGACGGAGATCGCGCCGGAGTCGGTGGTCGCCGAGATCGGCTGCTCGTCGATCGGGATCGACCACGCGATCCCGGAGTCGCGGAAGGTGCCGGCGACGCGCAGGATCGTGGCGAACGCCACTGCGACCAGAGCCGCGGCGGCGTAGAGGATCACGGTGATCGCGTCCGCCGTCTCGGAGCGGGTGGCCTTGGTTGCGGCTGCGGTGGTGTTCATCAGACGAGTCCTTCCGTGTCGCGCTGTAGGCGTTGACCGATCTCGAACGCGCCGGCGACGACCACGAGCGCGAAGCCCCACCCGAACGGGGCGAGGTCGATCGACATCTCGAACGCCGGAACGCCACCGGAGACGAGGTTCAGCTCGGAGGTGATCTCGCTGAACGCATTCGCGCGCACCGCCTGGCTCATCAGACCGCCCGCCATGACGGCGAGCGCGGCGACGGCGATGCCCCAGGTCGCCGCGCTGCCGAAGGGGCGACCGATCAAGAGCCGGATGCACAGCCAGGCGACCGCGAGGCACAGCACGATCGGGCCCAGGACCGCGAGCGCATCGGCGATGGCGAGCAGGAGGCGGGGAGACAGGCTGAGGCCGGAGGCGGTGAGCGTGACGGTGTCGTACTGTGCATCGGAGATGTTCGAGGACGCCGCGAGCACTGCGGGCGCCTCGGCCGTGCTCAGCGGCATCGACGGGACGGTGACGGACTCGCCCGTCATCAGGACGGCGGTGCGGACGCCTGCGCCGATCAGATCGACGACCGCGATGGCTCCCGCGGCTCCGGCTATGACACCCAGCACGGTCTTCTCCACCAGGCTCGCCGCTCTGGTCGCGGTCGGTACATCGGTCATGGCGCCTCCTTCTCCGTGGCCCGGTTCGGACCCGTTGTTATCGACTTTCGTTAACATAACGACAGTCGATAACCCCGTCA
Source organism: Microbacterium sp. H6 (assembly GCF_003314775.1). Lineage (NCBI taxonomy): Bacteria > Bacillati > Actinomycetota > Actinomycetes > Micrococcales > Microbacteriaceae > Microbacterium > Microbacterium sp. H6. The sequence goes on from NZ_QOAY01000208.1 coordinate 10,372, forward strand.
ACCTCCGGTATGCCCACGGCGAACACGGGCATACGTGCCGTTCGCGGTGGTTACTCTCGATGTACAGGCGCAGAGAACGCCATAGGTGTCAGCGCTTCGCCCCGTGCGAATAAGGAGTCACAGCATGTTCGAGAGATTCACGGACCGAGCCCGTCGAGTGGTTGTCCTCGCCCAAGAAGAGGCGAAGATGCTCAACCACAACTACATCGGAACCGAGCACATCCTGCTCGGTCTCATCCACGAGGGTGAAGGTGTCGCTGCCAAGGCGCTCGAGTCGCTCGGCATCTCCCTCGACGCCGTGCGCGAGCAGGTGCAGGACATCATCGGCCAGGGTCAGCAGCAGCCGACCGGCCACATCCCGTTCACCCCGCGCGCCAAGAAGGTTCTCGAGCTCAGCCTCCGCGAGGCCCTCCAGCTCGGCCACAACTACATCGGCACCGAGCACATCCTGCTCGGCCTCATCCGCGAGGGCGAGGGCGTCGCCGCCCAGGTGCTCGTCAAGCTCGGCGCCGACCTCAACAAGGTGCGCCAGCAGGTCATCCAGCTGCTCTCCGGCGCTCCCGGTCGCGAGCCGGCGTCCGTCGGTGCGCAGACCAACGACTCGCAGGCGGGCGCTCAGGGCGGCTCGGCCGTGCTCGACCAGTTCGGTCGCAACCTCACCCAGGCCGCACGCGACAACAAGCTCGACCCGGTGATCGGGCGCGAGAAGGAGGCGGAGCGGGTCATGCAGATCCTCTCCCGCCGTTCCAAGAACAACCCCGTCCTGATCGGCGAGCCGGGCGTCGGCAAGACCGCCGTCGTCGAGGGGCTGGCCCAGGCGATCGTCAAGGGCGATGTGCCCGAGACGCTGAAGGACAAGCAGCTCTACTCGCTCGACCTCGGCTCGCTCATCGCCGGTTCCCGCTACCGCGGTGACTTCGAGGAGCGTCTGAAGAAGGTCACCAAGGAGATCCGCACGCGCGGCGACATCATCGTCTTCATCGACGAGATCCACACCCTCGTGGGTGCGGGCGCCGCCGAGGGTGCGATCGACGCGGCCAGCATCCTGAAGCCTCTCCTCGCCCGCGGCGAGCTGCAGACGATCGGTGCCACCACGCTCGACGAGTACCGCAAGCACTTCGAGAAGGACGCCGCGCTCGAGCGCCGCTTCCAGCCGGTGCAGGTGAACGAGCCCACGCTGCCGCACGCGATCAACATCCTCAAGGGTCTGCGCGACCGCTACGAGGCGCACCACAAGGTGCAGATCACCGACGGCGCGATCGTGGCCGCGGCGAACCTCGCCGACCGCTACGTCTCGGACCGCTTCCTCCCGGACAAGGCCATCGACCTGATCGACGAGGCCGGCGCACGTCTGCGTCTGTCGATCCTGTCCAGCCCGCCCGAGCTGCGTGAGTTCGACGAGAAGATCGCCGCCGTGCGCGAGCAGAAGGAAGTCGCCTCCGAGGAGCAGGACTTCGAGAAGGCCGCCTCCCTGCGCGACGAGGAGAAGAGCCTCCTCGCGGAGCGTCTGCGCCTCGAGAAGCAGTGGCGTGCGGGCGACGTCGCGACCCAGGCGGTCGTCGACGAGGGTCTGATCGCCGAGGTGCTCGCCCAGGCGACGGGCATCCCCGTGTTCAAGCTGACCGAGGAGGAGTCCAGCCGACTCGTCTTCATGGAGAAGGCGCTGCACCAGCGCGTCATCGGTCAGGAGGAGGCCATCGCCGCCCTCTCCAAGACCATCCGTCGTCAGCGTGCCGGCCTCAAGGACCCGAAGCGTCCCTCCGGCTCGTTCATCTTCGCCGGCCCCACGGGTGTCGGAAAGACCGAGCTGGCCAAGGCTCTCGCCGAGTTCCTGTTCGACGACGAAGCTGCGCTGATCTCCCTCGACATGAGCGAGTTCGGTGAGAAGCACACCGTGTCGCGTCTGTTCGGTGCCCCTCCCGGATTCGTCGGATTCGAAGAGGGTGGCCAGCTCACCGAGAAGGTGCGGCGCAAGCCGTTCAGCGTGGTCCTCTTCGACGAGATCGAGAAGGCGCACCCGGACATCTTCAACTCGCTGCTGCAGATCCTGGAAGAGGGTCGTCTCACCGACGGTCAGGGTCGGATCGTGGACTTCAAGAACACGGTCATCATCATGACCACCAACCTCGGTGCGCGCGACATCGCCGGTGGACCCGTCGGCTTCCAGATCGAGGGCAACGACTCGACCAGCTACGACCGGATGAAGGGCAAGGTGAACGAAGAGCTCAAGCGGCACTTCAAGCCCGAGTTCCTCAACCGTGTCGACGACATCATCGTGTTCCCGCAGCTGTCGAAGGAAGAGCTGGTGCAGATCGTCGATCTGTTCACCAAGCGCCTCGGCGAGCGTCTGCTGGACCGCGACATGACGATCGAGCTGTCGCAGGCCGCCAAGGAGCGTCTGATCGAGATCGGCTTCGACCCGGCCCTGGGCGCCCGACCGCTGCGTCGCGCGATGCAGCACGAGGTCGAGGACCGTCTGTCCGAGAAGATCCTGCACGGTGAGCTCAACTCCGGAGACCACGTGAAGGTCGACGCGAAGGACGGGCAGTTCCTGTTCGAGCACGGCCCGCGCGATGGCGGTCCCGTCGCGGTCGGTGTGAACACCGGCGGCGGCGCGATCTCCGGCACCCCCGACCTGGCGGTCGCCAGCGGGGAGTGACCTCCCGGAACCACGAGAAGGGGCGGATGCTGCGGCATCCGCCCCTTCTTGCGTCCCCGCCTCTTGCGTCCCCGCCTCTTGCGTCCCCGCCTCTTGCGTCCCCGCCTCTTGCGTCCCCGCCTCGTGTGTCCCCGCCTCGTGTGTCCCCGCTTCGTGCGAAAACCCAGACCATGCCGCGGCGCCTCGGCGCGTCCAGGCCGGACACGCCTCGAGGGCATCGGATGGTCTGGGTTTTGGCATACCGACCCCGGCTGAGGGACATGCCCAGGGGTGGGTTCTAGGCTTGTGGTGTGAGCGAGTACATCGTCCGTCCGGCGCGCAGCGCCGACATCGTCGGCATCCGTGACCTGCTGCAGCCGCTCGTCGAACAGCGCATCCTGCTCGGCAAAGACCTGGCGGTGCTGTACGGCGCGGTGCAGGAGTTCGTCGTCGCAGAGGCCGATGGCGTGCTGATCGGATGCGGTGCGCTGCACGTGTTCTGGGAAGACCTCGGCGAGGTGCGCACTCTGCTCGTGCGCGACGACTGGCTGCACCACGGTGTCGGGCGCGCGATCGTCGACCGTCTGGAGGAGAACGCCAAGACGCTCGGCCTGACCCGCCTGTTCTGCCTCACGTTCGAGGTCGACTTCTTCGGGCGGCGCGGTTACACCCCGATCGGCGAGCAGGTGGTCGACTCGGACGTGTACTCGCAGCTGTTGCGCAGCGGTGACGCGGGTGTGGAGGAGTTCCTCGACCTCGCCCACGTCAAGCCGAACACGCTCGGCAACACGCGCATGCTCAAGGTGCTCTGACCACGCACGTTCGTCCGCGTGTGCCGTGGGGCCTCCCAGGCTGAGCGCGGCGGATCGCTTAGCCTGGAGTCATGCCCCGTCGCTCTGCCGCCGTCTACCGTCGTCGGCGACTGGTCGTCATCCTCGGTCTCATCCTGGCCGTCGCCGCGATCGGCATCGGCGCCTGGTTGCTGATCGCCCGCCCGTGGGCCTCGGCCGACACGTCATCGACGCCGACGTCCACCCCCTCCACGTCGCCGTCACCGTCCGCGGGCGCGACGACCGAGGGGCAGTCGCCCTCTCCCGATCCCTCCTCCGAGCAGACGCCGGCGATCGTCGCCTGCGAGGCGGCGGACATCGAGGTCGCCGCCGTGACCGACGCCGAGAGCTATGCGCCCGGCGTTCTGCCGAAGCTCTCGATCTCGCTGACCAACAAGGGCACGAAGGACTGCACGCTCGACGTCGGTTCCGCCACCCAGGCGTTCACGATCTCCAGCGGCTCGGACGAATGGTGGCGTTCGACCGACTGCCAGGAGAACCCGAGCAGCATGATCGCCACGCTCACGGCGGGTACCACGGTCACGAGCAAGGACCCCGTCACCTGGGATCGCACCCGGTCGAGTGTCGAGACCTGTGCCCAGGAGAATCGACAGCGAGCGCCTGGGGGCGGAGCCTCGTACCACGTCGAGGTATCCATCGGCGGTTTCACG
>NZ_QOAY01000208.1:14532-21356 GCF_003314775.1 Microbacterium sp. H6
CCCTCGAGCGCGCAGATCCTGCTCTACTGAACGACGTCGCACCGACGACCGATCGCTGCGCAGCTCCGTCCCGCTGAGTTCGAAGCGATCTCAGTCGGCGCCTTCGAAATCCGTCGTCGCTCGACGGGTATCGCACGAAATGGAGCGATGTCGCCTGCCTTCGCCGCACGATGCTGACATCCCCCACTCTTTGGGATACCATAGAAGCGACTCTCCGCATCTGCGGCAACAAGCCATCCCCAGTGGCGTCGAACTACAGCGTCCCCAGCGCTTCGACATCGCCGCACGAGAGTCCGAGGGCCCTCTCGAGTACCCCAGTCCCCAATGTGGGACTCGAGAGGGCCCCAATCGTCTCCGCTGTCGGATCGGCACTCTGCGCCCGGCGCTCTGCATAAGCTGGATGCATGGCAGCGAAGAAGGCGAAGTCCGGAAAGAACAAGCCGGCACCCGAGGATTTCCGTTCGGACGCTCTGGCGCAGGCTCTGGAGAAGCAGGATGTCGCTGCGGTCGCGCTCGCCCTCCGGCACGGCACCACGATCGTCCCGCTCATCAAGCCCGGCGCGCGGGACAACCCTCTCGACAGCGGCGAGGTGTGGACGTATCGCGACCCGAACACCGGTGACCTCGCCCTGCTGCTCTTCAGCGACGCGAAGAACAAGCCTGCCAACCTGCCTCCAGGAGTGGGCATCTACAGCGCGGACTGGCTGCGGAAGTTCCTCGCGGCGCACCCGATCACGACGGTGTTCCTCGATATCGCCGGACCGCACCCGATGCAGGCCGATCCCGCTGAGCTGCTCAAGGCGCTCGACGCCTGACACGCGACGTCAGACACACGGCGTCAGACCCTCCATGCCTGACCTTCGACGTCAAAACCGCGACGCGGAAGCGCGGGCGGTCAGAACGGGGGGATGTCGCGGTCGGATCGGCGTGAGGTGTTGCGCGCGCGCACATCGCTCAGCGCGGCTCGGAGCGTCTTCGAACGATCGTCGACCACCTGCTCATAGCCGAGGCGCGCGGCCTCGGAGCGTCGCTGGGCCGCCTGCGTGACCGGCCTGATCTCCCCGGCGAGGCTCAGCTCGCCCACCGCCGCGACCGTGCGCGGAACCGAGATCTGCTGGATGGAACCCGCCACGGCGATGGCGATCGCGAGGTCGGCCGCGGGTTCGGTGAAGCGCACACCGCCGACCGTGGACACGTAGACGTCGAGGCTGCCGGTCGCGATGCCGGCTCTCTTCTCGAGGATGGCCAGCACCATGGCGACCCGCGAAGAGTCGACGCCGTGCACGATGCGGCGCGGGTTCGGGGCGTTGCTCGGCACCGTGAGCGCCTGCACCTCGACGGGAAGGGCGCGTCGACCCTCGAGCGAGATCGCCACGCACGTGCCTGGCTCGGTCGCCCCCTGCGAGAGGAAGAGCCCTGAGGGGTCTGGCACCTCGGCGATGCCGTCGCCGGTCATCTCGAAGCAGCCCACCTCGTCGGTCGGACCGAAGCGGTTCTTGAGCGCGCGGACGAAGCGCAGCGAGGTCTGACGGTCGCCCTCGAAGTGACACACCACGTCGACGAGGTGCTCGAGCACACGGGGCCCGGCGACCTGACCGTCTTTTGTCACGTGGCCGACGATGATGATCGGCAGGTCGCGATCCTTGGCGATGCGGATCAGTGTGGCAGCCACCTCTCGCACCTGGCTGGGCTGCCCGGCGGCGCCGTCGATCAGGGACGACGAGACGGTCTGCACCGAGTCGACGATCACGAGCTGCGGCTTGACCTCGTCGATGTGGCCGAGGATGGTCGCCAGATCGGTCTCGCTCGCGAGATACAGCTCGTCGTGCAGCGCGCCAGTGCGCTCGGCACGCAGGCGCACCTGACCGGGGGATTCCTCGGCGCTCGCGTAGAGCACACGGCGTCCGCCGCGAGCCGCCTGCGCTGCCACCTCCAGCAGAAGCGTGGACTTGCCGACGCCGGGTTCACCGCTGAGCAGGATCGCCGCCCCCGGCACGATGCCGCCGCCGAGGACACGGTCGAACTCGCCGACGCCGCTCGAGCGACGAGGTGCATCCTGCGTCGTGATCTGCGTGATGGGCCGGGCGGCACGGTCGGCCGTCGGCGCGACCGGCCCCACCCGACGGAGGATGCCGGTCTGCGCTGCCTGCTCCTGCACCGTTCCCCACTGCTGGCACTCGCCGCAGCGTCCGACCCACTTGGCGGTGGTCCACCCGCATTCCGTGCACACGTACGCAGGAGGAGCGGGTTTCCGGGTGGCCATGCCCCCAGGCTATCGCCGGCATCAGACATCCCTATCGGCCAGGTGTTTATTCACGGCCCATCCTCTCGGCAAACTCGCAGTGTCGCGGGATACTGGGTTCATGGCCAACGGCGGGCCCGTCTGCGGGCCGATCTCGAGCTACTCCCGGGTGCAGATCCTGCACTTGCTCTTCGAAGCGGGAAGTTCGCAGACCCGGGGCGAGCTCTCCATCACCCAGCTGTGCGAAGCCACAGGGCTGCACCCCAACACGATCCGCGAGCACCTGCAGCGCCTGATCGAGGGCGGCTACGTGATCCCGACGATCGAGCACCGCACGACGCGGGGCCGACCGCGCACGCTGTACAGCGCGGCGACCGGAGCGCCAGGGGCCTCCAGTCCCGTTGCCCGAGACAAGGCGAAGGCGGCCGCCCGCCGTGGCGACCTGATGCGGAGCATGCTCCCCGACGCGGCGTCCGGACTCGGGCGCGAAGCCACCTATCAGCTCGATGCGCTCGTCGAGCACCTGGAGGAGAGCGGCTTCGAGCCCGTGCTCGACGACCGCAGTCTCACGGTCGACCTCAGCCCGTGCCCGCACGCCGCCGGACGGTCGGAAGACCGCCCGATGCTGTGCCGCGTGCACCTGGAACTCATGCAAGGCGTCCTGAACGAGGCAGGCGGACCACTCGAAGCCGAGTGCGTGCGCGACGCTGTCCTCCCGTCGGACTGCACCGTGCAGCTGCGCGACACCACCGCGCCGCTGGTCGAGGGAACGCTGCGTCACAGCACGAAGCAGCGGCACCACAGAACAGGAGTCGTGCATGGAATGGCTTGATCCGCTCGCTCTGGCCCGATGGCAATTCGGCCTGACGACCGTCTACCACTACCTCTTCGTGCCGCTCACGATCGGCATGGCGCTGGTCGCGGCGATCTTCCAGACCGCGTGGGTGCGCACCGGCAAGGTGCAGTACCTGCACCTGACCCGCTTCTTCGGGAAGATCTTCCTGATCAACTTCGCCATGGGCGTCGTCACCGGCATCGTGCAGGAGTTCCAGTTCGGCATGAACTGGTCCGACTACTCCCGCTTCGTCGGTGACGTGTTCGGCGCCCCGCTCGCCTTCGAGGGCCTGCTGGCCTTCTTCTTCGAGGCGACCTTCATCGGCCTCTGGATCTTCGGCTGGGACAAGCTCCCGCAGAAGCTGCACCTCGCCACGATCTGGTGCGTCTCGATCGGCAGCATCCTGTCGGCGTACTTCATCATCGCCGCCAACGCCTTCATGCAGAACCCCGTCGGGTACACGTTCAACGAGGCGACCAACCGCGCCGAGCTGACCGACTTCTGGGCGCTGCTGACCAACCCCGTCGCGCTCGCCGCGTTCCCGCACACGATCTTCGGTGCGTTCATGTTCGCCGCCGGTGTCGTGATCTCGGTCTCGGCCTGGCACCTCTCGCGCGGCCAGCACTTCGACACCATGCGCATCTCGCTCAAGTTCGGGCTGTGGGCCATGATCGTCTCGACCGCGGGCGTCGTGCTCACGGGCGACCAGCTGGGCCTCGCGATGTACGCTGCGCAGCCCATGAAGATGGCGGCGGCCGAGGCCACGTTCAACACGGTCTGCGGTCCCGATGCCTCGTTCAGCATCTTCACGCTCGGCACCCCGGACGGCAGCTCCGAACTGTTCTCCATCCGCGTGCCCTATCTGCTCTCGCTGCTGTCGACACACACCCTCGACGCGTGTGTGCACGGCATCAACGATCTGAACGCCGAGTACGCGCAGACCTACGCCGCCACCGGTCTGACCGACTTCGCCCCGGTGCTGTGGATCACGTACTGGGCCTTCCGCTGGATGATCGGCCTGGGCATCGCCGCGGCGCTCGTCGCCGTCGCGGGCCTCTGGGTCACCCGCAAGGGCGCCAAGAAGCCGGTCGCACCGTGGATGTGGAAGGTCGCCATCTGGTCGTTCCCGCTCGCGCTGGCCGCCAACATCATGGGCTGGGTCTTCACCGAGATGGGCAGACAGCCCTGGATCGTGTTCGGGCTGATGACGACGCAGGACGGTGTCTCGCCGGGCGTCAGCGGGCTCGAGGTGCTGATATCGCTCATCGCGTTCACCGCGATCTATGCGGCGCTCGCCGTCGTGGAGATCCGCCTCATCATCCGGGCCGCCCAGAAGGGGCCCGACACCGAAGAGAAGCCGCATGACGAGACGGCCCAGCTGCCGTCGGTCGTCTACTGAGAGGGAGGAGCATCATGGATCTCGCAACACTCTGGTTCTTCATCGTCGCCTTCTTCTTCGTCGGCTACTTCGTCCTGGACGGCTTCGATTTCGGAGTCGGCATGTCCCTGCCGTTCCTCGGCAAGAACGACGTCTCGCGCCGACAGGTCATCAACACGATCGGCCCGGTCTGGGATCTCAACGAGACCTGGGTCATCGTGGCCGGCGCCGTGCTGTTCGCGTCGTTCCCCGAGTGGTACGCCACGCTGTTCAGCGGCTTCTACCTGCCGCTGCTGCTGATCCTGCTCGCGCTGATCCTGCGCGGTGTCTCGTTCGAGTACCGGCACCAGCGCGACAGCGCGAAGTGGAAGGCCGGCTTCGACCGGATGATCGTGATCGGCTCTGTCGTTCCCGCGCTGCTGTGGGGTGTGGCGTTCGGCAACATCGTGCAGGGCGTCGCGATCGACGAGAACCACATCTTCGTCGGCGGCTTCTTCTCCCTGCTGAACCCCTACGCACTGCTGGTGGGCGTCACCACGCTGCTGCTCTTCTTCCTGCACGGGGTGCTGTTCGTGGCACTCAAGACGGATGGTCAGGTGCATGAGGATGCGCAGAAGCTCGCGAAGAAGGCCGCCATCCCGACGATCCTCGTCGCAGCCGCGACGGTGATCTGGACGGTCGCGATCGCGATGGGCCGCGAGGCTCCGCTGCTCTGGCTGGTCATCGCAGCCGGTGCGCTCGCGGCGGTCAGCCTGATCGCGGCGGTCGGCTTCTCGCTCGTCCGTCGCGACGGGTGGGCGTTCTTCGCCGGCATGCTCACGGTCATGTTCGCCGTGGTCATGCTGTTCTCCGCCCTGTTCCCGTACGTGATGCCGTCGACGATCGACCCGGCCTACAGCCTCACGATCGCCAACGCCTCGAGCACCCCGTACACGCTGCAGATCATGAGCTGGACGGCCCTGATCGCGATGCCGCTCGTGCTCGCGTACCAGGCGTGGACCTACTGGGTGTTCCGCAAGCGCGTCACCCGGAAATCCATCGAGGGGGCTCCGGCGCACGCGTGAAACCCGTCGATCCGAGACTGCTGCGATACGCGGGTGCCGCGAGGGGTTTCCTCGCGGCATCCGCCTTGATCGGCGTCGTCCAGACGGCGGTCACGATCGTCTTCGCGTGGCTGCTGACCGACGCGATCACGGGGGCCCTCGCGGGGCGTGACGTCACCTCGTCGCTGCTCTGGCTGCTGCTCACGGCTCTGCTGCGCGGCCTGCTCATCGCGGCCTCGGATGCCGCGGGCACACGGGCGGCCGCCAAGACGGGGATGCAGCTGCGCACGGCGCTCGTGGCTGCGGTCGGGAGGCTCGGGCCAGGGTGGCTCGCGCAGCGCAATCAGACGGCGCTCGCGGTCACGGCCGGTCACGGGCTCGAAGCTCTCGACGCCTACTTCGCCCGGTACATCCCGCAGCTCGTGCTGACCGTGATCGCGACGCCGGTGCTCGTCGCGGTCATGTGGTGGCAGGACTGGCCGAGCGGACTCACCGCAGTGATCACGCTGCCGCTGATCCCGTTGTTCCTCATCCTGATCGGCATGGCGACCCGCACCGTGCAGACCCGGCAGTGGCAGACGCTGCAGCGCCTCGCGGCACGCTTCGCCGACACGGTGCAGGGGCTGTCGACGCTGCGACTGTTCGGACGCGACCGGCGTGCGGCCGACCGCATCGAGGTCACCGCCGACGAGTACCGCCGCGAGACCATGAAGGTGCTGCGGTTCTCGTTCCTGTCCGGCTTCGCGATGGAGTTGCTGGCCTCGATCGCGGTGGCCCTGATCGCGGTGTCGGTCGGCTTCCGGCTGCTGTCGGGCGATCTGACCCTCGAGGTGGGGCTGTTCGTGCTGCTGCTCGCTCCCGAGGCGTTCCTGCCCATCCGGCAGGTGGGGGTGCAGTTCCACGCGGCGGCCGAGGGGGTCGCGGCGACGGAGGACGTGTTCGAGGTGCTCGATGCGGCGGGGGAGCGCGCGCGGATGCAGGAGCTTTCGACGGATGTCGGAGGAATCGCCGCCGAAACCCCCGGCATCCGTGAATCGGTCATGCATGTGGACACCACCGTGGAACCGGCGAACGGCGGAAACCTCGTGGTCGAGGGTCTGCGGGTGCGCGACCTGCCGCCCGTGTCGTTCGCAGCCGGGCCGGGGACCATCACCGTCATCGAGGGGCCGAGCGGGTCGGGGAAGTCGTCGCTGCTGGCGGCACTCCGGGGCGCTGTCGAGTTCGAGGGGACGGCGTTCTACGGCGGCGCGGACGTGCGGGGGATCGCGCCGTCGGTGTGGCTCGCCTGGGCCGGACAGGCACCTGGACTGACGCGCGGGACAGTGG
>NZ_QOAY01000099.1:0-1158 GCF_003314775.1 Microbacterium sp. H6
GCCACCTGCCAGAGCGCGCGGGTGTCGCGGTCGCCGTCGCGGTCGGTCGTCCGCAGCACGTAGGCGATGCGGGTGCCGTCCGGAGACAGCGCGGGCTGCTCCGGTGTGCGGACGGAGAGCAGGTCGTCGACGGTGACGCGGTTCATGAGAGCTCCAATCGATGGTCAGTTCACTGTGTCCGCTGAGAGCGGGGACGGTGTTGTGGTCGCGGCCGAAACCAGGGGGATGCTTTGGGAGGTGGGCACAGTTCCGAGCGCGACGTCCGCGTGCGTGCCGGCGAAATGGCATGCGGCTCCGGCTGAACCGGAGGGCAGGGGAGGATCCGCGATCACGCAGATCTGACGATCGGGTCGTGCCGCGGGACCGATCGGGCACCGCGGGTGGAACCGACATCCGCTGGGAGGCGCATGCGGGTCGGCGGGCTCCACGTCGACCGGGGCGAGCGGGTCGACCGCCAGCAGGTCGCCGTTCCTGGTGGGCGCCGCCTGCAACAGGTCCCTCGTGTACGGGTGCTGCGGGTCGGCGAGCACCTGCTCGGTGGGGCCGAACTCCACGATCCGCCCGAGATACATCACGGCGATGTGGTCGCTCAGATAGCGCACGACCGAGAGGTTGTGCGAGATGAACAGCATCGTGAGGTCGAGTTCACCGCGCAGCTCCCGCACGAGGTTCAGCACCGAGCCCTGCACCGACACATCGAGCGCCGAGGTGATCTCGTCGGCGATCACGACCTCCGGTCGCGCGGCGAGCGCTCTGGCGAGGGCGATGCGCTGTCGCTGCCCGCCGGAGAGCGCTGCCGGAAGAGACGGGGCGCGGTCGGCGTCCAGGCTCACCAGGTCGAGCAGTCTGGCGACCTCCGCGCGTCGGGCAGCGGTGCCGCGGATGTCGCGGGGGAGCGCCTCGGCGATGGACTCGCCGATCGTCATCCGGGGATCGAGTGAGGAGAACGGATCCTGGAACACCATCTGGATGGGGCGTCGACGACGGAAGCTCCGCACATCCGCACCGTCGAGAGTGATCGCTCCCTCGCTGATCGGCGCGAGGCCGATGGCCGCGCGAGCCAGCGTCGATTTGCCCGACCCCGATTCGCCGACCAGCCCGACCACGGAGCCGGACGGCACGACGAGGGAGACGTCGTCGACGGCCGTGAGACCGGCG
>NZ_QOAY01000099.1:1198-1356 GCF_003314775.1 Microbacterium sp. H6
GTGCGTTCCGTAGCGCACGCTGACCCGCTCGAATCGCAGTTCGCTCATCTCAGGACCGTCTCTTCCTCTTCGGTGCTCGTGTCTTCAGTGCTCGTCTCGTCAGCAACCGTCTCGTCAGCAACCGTCTCGTCAGCAACCGTGGCGATGGCCACCGGCAC
>NZ_QOAY01000099.1:1606-10703 GCF_003314775.1 Microbacterium sp. H6
GCCTCGCCGTCGACCGGGTGCCAGCACGCGACCCGGTGTCCCGCTGCGTCGGCCACCAGTTCGGGGTCGCTCTCGCGGCAGAGATCGGTGGCGAGCGGGCACCGGGCGGCGAACGCGCATCCGACGGGGAAGGCCCCTGGCGCCGGCGGGCGGCCGGGGATCATCTTGAGCGGCTCGCTGCGGTCGGCGTCGAGCTCGGGTACGACCTCGAGCAGTGCCCGGGTGTACGGGTGCCTGGCGTCGGTGTGCAGGGTCGCCGCGGGCAGGTCTTCGACGATGCGGCCCGCGTACATGACGAGCACCCTGTCGCAGGTCTGCGCGACCACGGCGATGTCGTGGCTGATCAGCAGGATCGCGGCATCGGTGTCGCGCCGCACTCCCGCGAGCAGCTGGAGCACCTGTCGCTGCACCGTCACGTCGAGCGCCGTCGTCGGCTCGTCGGCGATGATCAGCCGCGGGTGGTTCATGAGACCCATCGCGATCATCGCGCGCTGCCTCATGCCGCCGGAGAACTCGTGCGGGTACTGGTGGGAGCGGCGGGCGGCCGCGGGCACCCGCACCGACTGCAGCCGCTCGATCGCCCGGTCCATGGCCTGCTTCCGCGTGATGTCCTGGTGCTCGGAGGCTGCCTCGGCGAGCTGCGATCCGATGCGCCTGGTCGGGTTGAACGACGTCATCGGGTCCTGGAAGACCATCGCGAGCGACGTGCCGAGCAGGCTTCGCACCGCCCGATCCGTGCTGGTCAGCAGCGGAGTGCCGCAGAAGTCCAGCTGCGCGGCGGCGACATGGCCGGGACGCTCGATGAGCCGGGCTGCGGCGAGGGCGGTCAGGCTCTTGCCCGATCCGGATTCGCCGACCACGCCGATCGCCTCGCCGCGCGACACGGTGAACGAGACGCCGCGCACCGGGGTGACCCACCCGGCAGGCGTGGGGAAGGAGACGCGCAGGTCGTCGACGAGGAGCACCACTTCTTCACCGTCGACCTGCGCGGGCTTGCTGGCATCGAGTCCGGTCGCTCCGGAGAGCGCGACGGTGGGAAGGCGATGGCGGCGCCGAGCCGACCGTCCGCCCAGGGCTGCAGCCGCCGTCTCTCCGAGGAGGTTGAAGGCGAGGCCGGCGATCACCACGGCCACGGCCGGTCCGAGCGCCGCCGCGGGGTTGAGGTAGATGCGGTTGAGGCCCTCGCCGAGCAGGCGGCCCCAGTCGTACTCCGGCACCTGCACGCCCAGACCGAGGAACGAGAGTCCGGCGAAGGCCAGCAGTGCCGAGCCGGCCGCGACGGTCGCGTTCACGATGAGCGGCTCGCCGATGTTGGGCAGGATGTGGCGGATGAGGACCCGCAGGCGCGAGACTCCGGCGACCCGGGCGGCGGAGATGAAGTCGCGACCGGCGATCGCCGCCGACAGGGTCTGGGTGAGACGGGCGAACTGCGGCGCCATCGCGAAGCCGATCGCGAGCACGGCACCGGTGGAGCCGACGCCGAAGATGACGGCGAAGAACAGGGCGAGGAGGAGGCCGGGGAAGGCCACGGCGATGTTGACGAAGCCGACGATCGGGCGTCCGACCCATCGGGGGAGCACCGACGGTGCCGTGCCGAGCAGCGTTCCGGCGACCACGCCGATGACCACCGCGACCACGGCGAGCACCACAGAGAGTCGGGTCGCGACCAGTACGCGGGCGAGCACGTCGCGGCCGAGGGCGTCGGTTCCCAGCAGATGCTCCGCGCTCGGTCCCTGCGTGATCGCGGTCGGGTCCACCTGCTCGGCCTGGGCGCCCCAGATCATCGGGGCGAAGATCGCGCCGAGCGTGACGAGCAGGATCAGACCGAGGGCGGTGATGCCGAGGGGCGAGCGGACGATGCCGGACCATGCCGTGCGTGCGGACATCATGCCTCCCTGATGGTGGAGCGAGGATCGAGGAGCGCGAGGATCACGTCGATCACGAGGTTCACGACCAGCACCCCCACGCCGTAGACGAGCACGATGCCCTGCACGACCGAGTAGTCCTTGGTGAGGATCGACTGCACGATCATGGTGCCGAGCCCCGGCCAGGCGAAGACGTTCTCGACCAGCACGGTGCCGGCGACCATCCCCGTCAGGAGCAGTCCGGTGAGGGTGAGGGTCGCGGTCATGGCGTTCGGGAGCGCATGGCGGGAGTAGATGCGGCGCGGCGCGAGGCGCTTGGCCCGCGCGGTGCGGATGAAGTCCTGGCCGAGCACGGAGAGCACCTCGACCCTGATGATGCGTGAGAACACCGCGATCGGGCCGACCGCGAGCGCCACGACCGGCAGCACGAGCGCGAACGGAGCGGTGTTCCCGGCGACGGGGAACCACCGGAGCGACACCGCGAACACGTACACGAGGCCGACAGCGAGGAGGAACTCGGGGATCGCGGCGAGGATGACCGAACCGGTCGCGAACGCCAGCTCCAGCCCGCGTCGGCGACCGCCGCGGGTGGCGACGGCCATGGTCACCCCGAGCGGGACCGAGACCAGCAGCACGAGCACGACCGCGAACAGGGCGAGCTGGAGAGTCGCGGGGAGCCGGGTGGCGATGATCTCGGAGACGGGCTGGCTGGTGATCATCGAGGAGCCCATGTCGCCGGTGAACAGCCCCCCGATGTAGCGGAAGTACTGCACGATGAGCGGCTGGTCGAGGCCGAGAGCCGCGCGCCGGGCCTCGACGAGCTCGGCCGGGGCGTTCAGCCCTAGCGCCGCGCGCACCGGGTCGCCCGGCACGAGGTGGATCATGAGGAAGGCAGCCGTGACCAGCACCCACACCGAGAGCAGGAACTGCCCTCCGCGCCGGACCAGGAAGGACAACCAGGGGTTGTCCGACCGGGCGGATCTGATCAGTATCGCCTGCGTGGCGGTGGTGCTGGCCATCGGCTGTCTCCGGTCTCCGATTACTCGTACATGCGGATCGACGTGGGGTCGATGCCGTCGCCCTCGGTGAACGTCGCCTTGGTCGCGAAGGTCGACCGGTCGATGTTCGCGTACGGCATGACACTGGTCGTCGCGTACAGGGCCTGCTCGGCGGTGCCCCAGTCGTCGCACCCTTCGCTGCCGGCCTTCGCGGATGCCGCGGTGACGGCCTCCGTGTACTCCGGATTGTCGATCGAGGCGAAGTTGGTGCCGTTCGGCGGCGTCGGGCCCGAGTAGAACGGCACGAGCATGCTCGGCAGCGAGACGGTGAGCGGCGCGGCCGAGATGTCCCAGTCGCCCGTGGAGAACAGGGTCTCGCTCAGCGTGGGCGAGTCCACGGCGGCGACCGTGATGTCGACGCCCAGCTCCTTCCAGGCGGCCTGGGCGAGCTCCGCTGCGGCGTTGCCGGCGTCGCCGAGCTGCGAAGAGTAGATCATGCGCAGGGTCAGCGTCTCGCCGTCCTTGGTGCGCACGCCGTCGCTGCCGGCCTTCCACCCCGCCCCGTCGAGCGCTGCGGCTGCGGCCTTCGCGTCGAACTCGGGCATGAAGCCCTTCAGCACGTCCGCACGGCAGGGGTTCGGCGACACGGTCACGAGCCCGGTGGGCACGCTGGCGGATCCGCTGCCGAGAACCTGGCGCATCTGGTCGAGGTCGAGTGCCTCGAGCAGCGCCTCGCGCACGGCCTGGTCAGCGGTGGGGCGTCCCTCCGCCTGGTTGAAGATGAACTGTCCTGCCGGGGTCGGGATCTCGGTGTGGAACAGCCCGGCGTCCTTGAGGCGCTTGTTGTCCGGACCGATCACGAGGGCGGCGTTGACCTCGCCGGAGAGCAGCAGGTTCGTGGCGGTCGTCTCGTTCGGGATGACGCGGAAGACCACGGAGTCGGGGAGCCCCTTCTGCTTCGGGTCCCAGTCGTCGGGGCCCCAGGCGAAGTCGTCGCGACGGGTCAGCGTGTACTGGCTGTTGGGGACGACTTCGGCCATGGTGAACATGCCGGTGGCCCCTTCGCCCTTGGAGAGCGCATCCGGGTCGTCGATCACCGATCCGCAGACGATCGAGATGCTGCCGATGTTCTCGATCAGGAACGAGTCCGGTCGTCCGCTGGTGACGGTCACCGTGCCGGCGGTGTCGTCGCCCACGGCACTGGTGCCCGGCTGCACCTGCAGCCCGACCAGGGGCGAGCCGTTGGCCGGGTCTCCGATGTGGGTGATGTTCGCGGCCACGTCGGTGGCCGTGAGCGGGGTGCCGTCCTCGCACGTGAGACCGTCACGGAGCGTGAAGGTCGCGGTCGTGGTGTCCGCCTCCCAGGAGTCGGCGAGGCCGGAGGCGATGCTGCCGTCCTCCAGCACCTCGACGAGCCGCGCGTACAGGAAGCGGTCGATCGAGCGCGCGACGGACATCACGGTGACGAAGGGGTCGAGGCTGCCGGGATCGGTGGAGATCACCGAGGTGAAGGTCTTGCCGTCGGCGAGCACGCCGTCCGTGGCATCCCCGCTGGGCGGGGCGCCTCCGGCGCAGGACGTCAGGGCGAGCGCCGCAGCGCCGAGCAGCGCGACCAGCGGGGTACGAGAACGCATCAGAAGCCTCCAGCAGTGTTCGGGATGGTGCAGGTGGGTGGTGCAGGGGGATACGGGTCGGGGATCAGCGCGCGCGCAGGTCTTCGACGGCGGCGAAGGCGGCGCGTCCGATCGAGGCGTCCACGAGCGGCTGTCGGTCGTTGAGCGATGCTGCTCGAGTGAACACGGCCACCGCGTACTGACGGCCGTC
This sequence comes from Microbacterium sp. H6, assembly GCF_003314775.1. Lineage (NCBI taxonomy): Bacteria > Bacillati > Actinomycetota > Actinomycetes > Micrococcales > Microbacteriaceae > Microbacterium > Microbacterium sp. H6. The sequence continues at coordinate 6,294 of NZ_QOAY01000099.1, forward strand.
GGGGTAGGTGACCACACCGGCTTCGTTGCGCCAGGTCGGGAGTGTGCCGGTCTTCGCGGCGATGCGCACCTCGGCAGGGAACCCGGAGGTGAGTCGGTGCGGCCAGATCTGCAGTGCCATGATGTCGCGCGCCTGACGACAGGCCTCCGGTGCGGCGGCGGCGTCGGTCCACAGCGCGTTCAGCACGGCGGTCACCTCGCGCGGCGTGGAGTGCGACGTCCGCAGCGGCTGCACGGCGTCGAGGGCGAGGATCTGCTCCGCGTTCGCTCCGGTCAACAGGTCGTCCAGGTCGCTGTCGGCCGCGCCGCCGAGGTCGGCGACCACCGAGGCGAACAGGTCTTCGCAGCACCCCACGAGCTGGGTCTGCCGCAGCGCGAGGTCGGAGATGACGCGATCGATGGCCTCTGCGCCCAGGCGGTGGTAGATGACGTCGGTCGCCGCGTTGTCGCTCATGGTCATCATGTTCAGGGCCAGATCGCGCCAGCTCATCTCCACGTCGTCCGCGAAGCCGGCCGTGCCCACCCCTCCGATGCGGTAGCGCGCCGTCACGGTCGTGCGCGCCGCGGGGTCGAGCTCTCCCGCGGCGACCGCGCGGACGAAAGCGGTCAGCACCAGGATCTTGAAGACCGAGGCGAGCACCACCGGCTCATCGGCGCCAACGGTCACTTCAGGACCGCCCTCGACACCGATCTCCCTGGCATGGAGGAAGCCCGTGGCTCCTGCCTCTGCGAAGATCTCGGCGATCCGTCGTTCGACGCCCGTCGTGTCCGTTTCCGGTACGGCGGCCGCGATGCTGCTCATGCGTCCACCCGGCGGTCGGCTCGTCCGGTGTGCAGGTACAGAGCACGTCCGCTGCCGTCGTCGCCGACGAAGGCGTGCGGCATGCGCATCCCGTTCTGCGCTTCGCGGGGGAGCAGGGTGTCGCCGGCCCAGCCGATCAGCTCGACGGGCTCCGGCGCCGGCCCCAGTTCGGCGAAGATCCCCTTCATGGTGCGTTCCAGCCAGATGCGGCCATCGTCGTCGACCCGCACGGTGGAGTCGGAGACCGACGACGAGTACGTGCCGAGGATCCGCTCGAGGTCGATCGCGACCGGGGAGTCGGGGATCGACGGCAGCTCCGGGACCGTGACCCCGGCGAGGGCGGCAAGCACCTTCGACGTGATGGCATGGTACGCATCGACCGTGCGTCCGCCGTTCGTGAGCACCGCCACCGCGACTCCCGCGCCCGGCACCATGCGCAGGAATGCGTTCTGGCCGATCGTGCCGCCGTCGTGGCCGATCACGGGTCCGCCGTCCCAGTCGAAGATCTCCCAGCCCAGACCCCAGGCGTCGCCCATCAGGCCGAGTTCGGGCAGGTCGACCTGCCGTTCCTGCATGGCCAGCACGCTCTGCTCCGAGAGCACCCTGGTGCCGTCGGCGGCGACGCCGCCGTCCAGATGCATGCGGGCGTAGGTCACCAGGTCTCGCGCCGTCATGGCGAGCATCGATCCCGCGGGGGCGTTCGAGCGCACCAGGCTCCACACCGGCGCCGGCACGGGCTCGTCGCTGCCCTCCGCGGGGATGTGCCCGAGCGCCGCGCGGAACATGATCGCCTCCGCGGCCGTGGTGGCGACGTGAGTGAGCCCCAGGGGAGCGGCGAGGTGGGTACGCAGCGCCTGATCGTAGGACGTGCCGCGCAGCACTTCGACGATGCGGCCGAGCACCACGAACGCGGCGTTGTTGTACGAGAACCGCTCGCCGGGAGCGAAGAGCTGCGGGGCGTCGGCGATCGTCGCGAGGTACTTCTCCACCGCGTCGTCGCCCACCCCGGTGTCGTTGAACAGGTCGCCCTCGAACCCGCTCACGTGGCTCAGCAGCTGACGAGGGGTGATCGCGCTCGCCGCCGTGTCGTCGCCGATCGTGAACTCCGGTACCACCTCGCGCACCGGGGCGTCGAGGTCGAGCAGACCCTCGTCGACGAGCTGCATGATCAGCGTGGCCGTCCAGGTCTTCGTGATGGACCCGATCTGGAAGACCGAGTCCTCGTCGGCTTCGACGCCGGTGTTGCGATTGAGGATCCCGGCTGCGGTGGTGAAGATCTCGCCACCGGCCAGGATCGCGACGGATGCGGCAGGGATATGCGCGTCGGCCAGCATCGTGGGAAGGTTCTCCCGCACCCAGCTGCCGATTTCGTTCAGGTCGGACACGTGCGCTCCTCTTCGTCGAGTAGGCCGTCGTCTTCGGGCGACGGCGATGGGGCCGAGACTATTCGGGCGATCCGACGCCTCGTTGGTTCCCGGCGACGAGACTTGCGCAGACCTTGGTGCGGCCGGACGAACGTTCCCCGAGTCAGCGCCGCCGCACGGCGCGCAGGCCCACATGGAGCAGTTCGGGGCCGCCTTCCGTCTCGTCGAGGAGACGACCGACGGGCTGGGCGGCATCCGTGATCAGGGCGCCGTCGGCACGCACACGCAGTCGCAGGGGCGGCCGCGGAGGGATGCCGAGCGCGGCGATGTCCGCACGCAGCACCATCGCGAACTCGAGAGCATCACCCGCGCGGGTCACGTCGTAGTGCCACTGCCCGGCGTCGTAGATGCCCACCACGTCGTCGAGCCTGTCCGCGGGGCCGAGCTCGACCTTCTCCGGCGCCTTCTCGATGCCGCGAAGGTTGCGGAAGCACCAGTCGACGACGGCCGTCCCCAGCGCTTTCCCGCCACCGCTGTTGGTCAGGACCGTGACCGCGAGGTCTTCGTCGGGGGCGAGGACGAACTCGCTGAGCTGCGTGTCGGCGATGTTCCCTCCGTGCATCACGACCCGCGCCGAACCGTGATGGCCGAGCAGCCACGGCAGACCGATCGCATCGACGGGCGGGCCGGCCGCGAGGTGGGGCTGCTGCATCAGGAGTCGCGTGGCGTCGCTGACCGGCGTCGTTCCCGAGGTCTCGCCGCGCATCTGGAAGCGGGCGTATGCGAGCTGATCGCGTACGGACGACACGATCCCGCCCTCCGGTGCGATGTCACGGGTCAGCGGCCAGTGCGGGAACGTCGTCGTCGCTCCTGACCCATCGGGGACGTGACCCACCGCGTGCGGGCGGGCGATCACATCCCAGGGGAAGAAGAACGTTTCCGACATGCCCAGAGGATCGAACACGACGCGCTGCACGGCACGTTCGAACGTCTCGCCGGTGACCCGCTCGATCACACGGCCGAGCAACCGGATTCCCGCGTTGCTGTACGAAGCGATGGTGCCGGGAGGGAAGAGCTGCGGGAGCTCGGCGAAGGTCGCGACGTTGCGGGCGAGGGCGTCGTCGTCCCACCCGGGGCGCTCATCCGCATCGCCGAGGAAGCCGCCGGAGTGCGTGAGGAGATGCCGGATGCGCAGTTCAGCCAGCGCCTCCTCGTCGGCGAGCCGGAGGCCGGGGAGCACCTCGACCACGCGGGTGTCGAGGTCGATGGCCCCGGTCTCGACCAGATGCATCGCGACCGTCCCGGTGAAGGTCTTCGAGGTGGAGCCGATCTGGAACAGGGTGCGCTCCGTCACGGCTGCGCCCGTGTCGACCGCCGCGACACCGGTCATCGAGACGATCTCCCTGTCCCCGTCGATCACCCCGACGACCGCGCCAGGCACGTTTAGGGCAGCGGCCGTCTCATCGAGGAACCCCTGCAGGTCTGCGCTCGTCCCCTGTGCTGTGCTCATGATGCATCCCCCCGCACGGCGCGCCCCGGAAGCGCAGCGGTCACGAGCTCTCCTTCGTGCACGACGCGAGTGCCGTGCACGAACAGCTCCCGTACGCCCTGCGACGGTCGGGTCGGATCGGCGTAGGTCGCCCTGTCGCTCAGCGTCGTCGGGTCGATCACCACCACGTCCGCGTCCGCTCCGACCGTCAGGTGCCCCTTGCTCCGCATCCCGGACGAGACCTCGTCCAGGACGCGGGCGGGCAGGAAGGAGCAGCGGCGGAAGGCGTCGAGCCAGCTCCACGTGCCGCTCTCGAGCACCATGAGCCGGAGCGACTTGGCGAACGTGCCGGCGGTGCGCGGATGCGTGTGCCCACCGGGAGGGAGCGGCCAGTCGCGCTGCTCGTACAGCGTGCGGCCGTCGATCCCCGTCCAGGAGACCGGCATCGCGTCGCTCGCCACGATCGCGTCGGGGTAGGCGAGTGCGCGGTGCAGGTGCGCGCGGTCGAACGGATCGGCCTCGTCGAGGAACGTCACGATGCAGGTCGCTCCGGGGTCGGTCGCCCGCACCTCCCGCAGCCGGGCTTCGTCGGCGATGCGCTCGCCGGTGTCCACGAGCACCAGCGAGCTCGGGGTGATGCCCAGGCCCGGGAGCTTCTCGGGGGCGAGGAAGAACGCGCCGATCGCGGTGCTGCCCGCGCCGTAGGGGTAGGCCTCGACCGTGACGCGGGACCCGGCGGCGCGGCTGCGGTCGATC
>NZ_QOAY01000099.1:10814-18471 GCF_003314775.1 Microbacterium sp. H6
ACGCGGTCCACGTGCCGCAGCGAGGTGCTGTTCACGTGGCAGTGGTGCATCGCGGCACCCGTCTCGGCGGCGGCGCGGACGAGCTCCTCAGAGCCGTCGATCGGAGTGCGGGGGTCGGCTTCGATCAGCTCTCGCACATGCGTGAAGGTCGGAGCGTGCGCGGCGGCGGCGAGGCGAGAGAGGTCGAGGTACTCGTCCGGATCGGAGCGCGGCGCGTACCCCATGAGCACGCCGATGCCGAGGGCACCGGCCCCCAGCTCGTCCTCCAACAACCCCAGCCAGCGGCGGCGCTCCGCGGGGGAGGACGAGCGCTGCCACTCCGGTTTGCCGAGCAGGTCCATCGACGCGGTGAAGTCGGCGACGGGCACCCGGTCGAGGTGCGCGTACGCCCGCGCCTGCGACCAGGAGGCCGAGAATCCGTAGTTCAGCGGTCGGCCGTCCGCGGCGGCACGGGCGAGGGCTTCGGCGATGGGCATGAGTCCGGCTTCGAGGTCGAGTGCCGTGGTGACGCCGTCCATCGCCTGCAGCCGCTGTCCCGCGATGGAGTGCACGTGGCTGTGCAGGTCGACGAACCCCGGCCCGACGATGAGACCGGTGGCGTCAACCACCTCGGCATCGGCCGGAACCGTGAGTCCGTCGCCGAGAGCGGCCACGCGCCCGTCGGCGAGGAGGAGGTCGGTGATCCGGTCGGTCTCCGTCTTCGGGTCGATGACGCGCCCGCCGCGCAGCAGAGTGTCCACGCTGTCACCCTGCCATGCGGGACGAGGGCGATCCGGTGCGGTGCGACGAAACCGGGTGATGGTTCCGGTGCCGCCGTACAACCCGTTCTGCGCGCCCCGGTCCACGGGGAGGTGCACGGGAAGGCGTCGACAGACATAATGTACTGGGGATGTGACCGTGCACACGCAAGGAGGCAAGTGATGTCCACCGCCTCCGCGCGCGCCCGCCTGCCGAGTATCCGCGACGTCGCCCGCCTCGCCGGTGTCTCGCATCAGACCGTGTCCCGCGTGCTCAACGATCATCCGAGCATCCGGCCGGAGACGAAGGCCAAGGTGCTCGACGCCATCTCGGTCCTCGACTACCGGCCCAATCTCGCCGCGCGCGCCCTGGTCACCAGCAAGTCGAACATGCTGGGGATCCTGTCCGCGACGATCGGCGAGTTCGGACCCACCTCGTCCATCGCCGGCATCGAGGATGCGGCGCGGGAGGAGGGCTATTCGGTCTCGACGCTGAACCTCGCCGACACGACGCCGGAGGCGATCGGCCATGCGGTGCGGCAGCTGTCGCGTGAGCAGGCCGATGGGATCGTGGTGCTCGCCCCCCAGGTGCGGGTCTTCCATGTCCTGCGCGGCATGTCCGTCGACATGCCGTTCGTGACGCTGCAGACGGCGTCCGGATCCGACGGCGTGAGTCTGTCGGCGGACCAGGTGGCCGGTGCGAAGGCGGCAACGGAGCACCTCATCTCCCTCGGACACAGCGACATCCTGCACCTGGCCGGTCCCCAGGACTGGATCGAGGCGGAGTCGCGCATGCGGGGCTATCTCGACGGATTGCGTGAGGCCGATCTGCCCACGTTCCCGCCCATCCGTGGCGACTGGACGGCGGACTTCGGGTACTTCGCGGGCAAGGAGCTCTCGCTTCGACGCGACTTCACGGCGGTGTTCGCCGCGAACGACCTGATGGCCATCGGTCTGATGCACGGGTTCCGGGATTCGGGCGTGCGGGTGCCGCACGACGTGAGTGTCATCGGCTTCGACGACATCCCCGTCGCGGCACACGTCGCTCCGACGTTGAGCACCGTGCACCAGGACTTCCCCGAGCTCGGTCGTCGGGCGGTGCGGATCCTGCTCGCGGAGATCCGCGGCGAGCAGGTGCCGGCCTTCGGTCCGCTGCAGACGATCCTGCGCGCCCGCGAATCCGCCGTCGCCCGCTGACTCGTTCCCTGCGGCGCTGCGCGGAGGCTCGCGAACCCATCGAATCCTTTCGATCCGAGCTGTCGCCTGGGGGCTCGCGATCGCGCGCATCTCGGCAGTGTCACGGTCCGGATTCGAAATGCCGATGCCGACTTGACAGCAGTCCCGACGAAGACGACGATATAGCGATGTGAACGGTCACATCGAAGGTGACCGCACGTCGCGAGGAAGATCCGTGAGCACCACAGCAACGTTGCCTACCGTGTCAGGCCCCATCCTGGAGATGCGCAGCATCACCAAGGAGTTCCCTGGGGTCAAGGCGTTGGCCGACGTCTCCATCACCGTCCGAGCCGGCGAGATCCACGCGATCTGTGGTGAGAACGGCGCCGGGAAGTCGACCCTGATGAAGGTCCTGTCCGGGGTGTACCCCTACGGGACCTACGACGGCGAGATCCTGCTCTACGGCGAGGAGCAGCGGTTCAGGGACATCGCGGCCAGCGAGCAGGCGGGCATCGCGATCATCCACCAGGAGCTCGCCCTCATCCCCGAGCTCTCGGTCACCGAGAACATCTTCCTCGGCAACGAGATCCAGCGCGGAGGCCGCATCGACTGGACGGCCCAGAAGGAGCGGGCCATCGAGCTCCTCGCCCGCGTCGGGCTGAGCGAAGACCCCGACGCGCAGATCAAGACCCTCGGCGTCGGCAAGCAGCAGCTCATCGAGATCGCGAAGGCGCTCAACAAGGACGTCAAGCTCCTGATCCTCGACGAGCCGACCGCCGCGCTCAACGAGAACGACTCGCAGCATCTGCTCGACCTGATCCTCGGGCTGAAGGCCAAGGGCATCGCGTCGATCATGATCAGCCACAAGCTCAACGAGATCGAGCAGATCGCCGACGAGATCACCATCATCCGCGACGGCCGCACGGTCGAGACGCTCGACATCTCGCGCGGAGAGATCAACGAGGACCGCATCATCCGCGGCATGGTCGGTCGTTCCCTCGAGAGCCGCTACCCGGATCGCACCCCCGAGATCGGCGAGGTGTTCTTCGAGGTCAAGGACTGGTGGGTGCAGCACCCGACCGTGCCCGAGCGCATGGTCGTCAAGGGCTCGAACATCAACGTGCGCCGCGGCGAGGTCGTCGGCATCGCCGGTCTCATGGGAGCGGGTCGCACCGAGTTCGCCATGAGCATCTTCGGCCGCTCCTACGGCACCTTCCTCTCCGGCACCCTGATCAAGGACGGCCAGGAGGTCGCCCTGCACGACGTCGCCTCGGCGATCAAGCACGGGCTCGCGTACGTCAGCGAAGACCGCAAGGTGCTCGGACTCAACCTGCTCGACACGATCAAGCGGTCCATCGTCGCGGCGAAGCTCTCCAAGATCGCGCACAACGGCGTCGTCGACTCCCGTGAGGAGTTCTCGGTGGCCGAGCGCTACCGCAAGGCGCTGCGCATCAAGACACCATCGGTCGAAGAGGGCGTCGGCAAGCTCTCCGGTGGAAACCAGCAGAAGGTCGTGCTGGCCAAGTGGATGTTCACCGATCCCGACCTGCTGATCCTCGACGAGCCGACCCGCGGCATCGACGTGGGCGCGAAGTACGAGATCTACGCGATCATCAACGAGCTCGCCGCCCAGGGCAAGGGTGTCATCGTCATCTCCAGCGAGCTTCCCGAACTCCTCGGCATCTCCGACCGCATCTACACCGTCTTCGAGGGTCGGGTCACCGACTGCATCCCGGCCGATCAGGCGACACCCGAGGACCTCATGCGCAGCATGACCTCCACGAACCAGAAAGCATCCGCATGACCACCGACACCACCGCAACGAAGCGCGGCTTCCACTTCAAGGACATCACGAAGATGTTCGGGGGAGGGCAGTCGACCCTCCGTCAGTTCGGCATCCTCGGCAGCCTCGTCGTGATCCTGGTCGTCTTCCAGGTGCTGACGTGGATCTTCAAGGGCACCGGACTGACGCTGTCCTCCGGCAACCTGATCAACGTCGTCAACCAGTACTCGTACATCCTGATCCTGGCCATCGGCATGGTGATGGTCATCATCATGGGTCACATCGACCTCTCGGTCGGATCCGTCGCCGCGTTCACGGGCATCGTCGTGGCCAAGGCCATGCAGGACTGGAACCTCCCCTGGCCGCTGGGCATCCTCCTCGGTCTCGGTGTCGGCGTGCTGGTCGGGGCCTGGCAGGGATTCTGGGTGGCCTACGTCGGGGTGCCGGCGTTCATCGTGACGCTGGCGGGCATGCTGTTCTTCCGAGGCGCGAACCAGTGGGTCGGCGACTCGCAGTCGGTGCCGGTGCCGCAGGGCTTCAAGGTGATCGGTGCCGGGTACCTGCCCGAGTTGCCGTTCATCCCGGTGGACTTCAACGTGCTCACGATGCTCCTCGCCCTTCTCGGGGTGGCCTGGATCGTGTTCTGGGAGTTCCGCACGCGTCGCATCCAGCGCAAGATGGGTGCCGAAATGGCGCCGGCGTGGGTGAGCGTCACCAAGGTCGTGCTGATCTCCGCCGTGATTTTGATCGCGGGCTGGCTGTTCGCCACCGGGCGCGTGGGCACCAGCTTCCCGATCTCCGGCATCATCCTGCTCGCCCTGGTCATCCTCTACTCGTTCATCACGAACAACACCGTCTTCGGTCGCCACATCTACGCGGTCGGCGGCAACCGGCAGGCTGCGCGCCTGTCGGGTGTGAAGGACCGCTGGGTCGACTTCTTCGTGATGATGAACATGTCGGTGCTCGCGTCGCTGGCCGGCATGATCTACGTCGCCAGGGCGACCGCCTCCGGTCCCCAGGACGGCAACGGCTGGGAACTGGATGCGATCGCCTCGGTCTTCATCGGTGGCGCGGCCGTCTCCGGCGGGATCGGAACCGTGATCGGGTCGATCATCGGTGGTCTCGTGATGGCCTTCCTCAACAACGGTCTCGCCCTCCTGGGCGCCGGTGCCGACGTGGTGTCGATGATCAAGGGCCTCGTGCTGCTGTTCGCCGTCGGTGTCGACGTCTGGAACAAGCAGCAGGGACGCCCGTCGATCATCGGATTCCTCACGCGTCGCTTCGGCCGCAAGCAGGACCCGGCGACCGACACGTTCGATCCGACCAAGACGAACTACCCCACCAGCCAGAAGTACGAAGCCCCCGCCGTCGAAGAGACGCGCGGATAGTAGGGGCCCAGGCGCGTACCGCACGCGCACCTGGACCTTCACACACCAGAGAAAGAGATCACATGAAGAAGATTCTTCTGTCGGCGACAGCGCTTGTCGTCGCGGGCGCCTTCGCCCTCACCGGCTGCTCCTCGGAGCGCGGTGGCACCGGATCGGGAGCGGGGGAGGAGACCGCCAAGGGCTTCGCCGCCGACGCCACGATCGGTGTCGCCCTTCCGGACAAGACCTCGGAGAACTGGGTTCTCGCCGGTCAGCTGTTCACCGACGGCCTGAAGAAGGCCGGATTCAAGCCGGACGTGCAGTACGCACCGGCCAGCAACACGGTCGCCGAGCAGCAGAACCAGATCCAGGCGATGGTCACCGGTGGCGCCAAGGTCATCATCATCGGCGCGAAGGACGGCAAGCAGCTCGCCACCCAGGTCGAGGCCGCCCGTGACGCCGGCGTCACGGTCATCGCGTACGACCGTCTGATCGAGAACACCGAAGCCGTCGACTACTACGTGGCGTTCGACAACTTCAAGGTCGGTCAGCTGCAGGGTCAGGCTCTGCTCGACGGTCTCGCCGAGCGCGCGGGTCACGAGGCTCCGTACAACATCGAGCTGTTCTCGGGCTCGCCCGATGACGCGAACTCGGCCGTGTTCTTCAACGGTGCGATGGACGTGCTGCAGCCGAAGATCGATGACGGCACGCTCAAGGTCGTCTCGGGTCAGACCGAGATCGCCCAGACGGCGACCGAGGGCTGGAAGGCGGAGAACGCTCAGCGCCGCATGGACTCGATCCTGACGTCGACGTACAGCTCCGAGACGCTCGACGGCGTCCTGTCCCCGAACGACACCCTCGCTCGCGCCATCATCACCTCGGTGCAGGGTGCGGGCAAGCCGGTCCCGGTGGTCACGGGTCAGGACTCCGAGGTCGAGTCGGTGAAGTCGATCATGGAGGGCATCCAGTACTCCACGATCAACAAGGACACCACGCTCCTCGTCGAGCAGTCGATCAAGATGGTCGGCCAGCTCCAGAAGGGCGAAGAGGTCGACGTCAACGACACCGAGCAGTACGACAACGGCGTGAAGGTCGTTCCGGCCTACCTGCTCGACCCGATCATCGTCACCAAGGAGAACGCGGCAGAGGCCTACGCCAACGTCCCGAGCCTCCTCGAGATCGTGAAGTCGTACCAGTAAGACACATCGCTCCGCGACGCTCGTCGTCGCGGAACACGAGCCGTCCGGACCCTCGGGTCCGGGCGGCTCGTTCGCGTTGCGAGGGTGCTCGCGTCGGGTGGCTCCGATGATTACGGTGAAGGTGTGAAGCTCGCTCTGCGTCCGATGATCCCCGCCGATGCGGAGACGTTCGCGTCGTGGGCCGAGGATCCGGTGTTCCGCGCACACGCGGGGTGGAGCCAGGACATGACGGTCGATCGAGTCGCCTCGTGGTGGCGCGAGATCATCGAACACCCCGACCCCCGCTTTCTCGGCGCCGATTCGCGGTACCTGCGGTTCCACTTGTCACGGGCCGATTGGGTACGCGGCAGTCCGTTCAGGTCGGCACGCTGATCAGAAGCGTGCTCCTGAAGCGTGCTCCTGAAGCGTGCTCCTGAGGCGTGCTCCTGAGGCGTGCTCCTGCGAGGTGTCTCAGAAGCGCGGGCGAACTGGCTCGTCCGGTGCCGGCTCGTCTGGCGGTGACTCGTCGGTGAACACCACCGTGTTCTGGGGCGGTGGGCGGTCGATGTACTCGCGCCCGGTCGGGCTCGTCCATTCCAAGACGCCACCGGGGCGCTGCTCGACATGCCAGGGGGAATGGTGTTTGAGCATGTGATGTCGTCGGCAGAACGCGGAGAGGTTCGATTCGCAGGTGGCACCGCCGCTCGCGGCCGCATGATTGTGGTCGAGGTCGCACTTTCGGGCGACGATCCCGCAGCCGGGGAACCGGCAGCGTTGATCTCGGGCTCGAAGGTGTCGTCGCAGCCGCGCGTTCGGTCGGTAGCGATCCACCGCGAGCATCTCGCCGGAGATCGGATGCGTGAGCACCCGATCCCACCCGGAGGCGAGACCGGCGAGTGCTCGAGCAGTCGCCGTGTCGATCGGAACCACACCGTCGAGCTCGGCCGGCGGCGGCACAACGTCGAGCTCGGCCGGCGGCGGCACGGAACCTGCTCGCGGCGGCACGGAACCGGGCACGAACGGGAGCCCCTGTCGTGTGGCATCGTCGCGGCCCATCAGCGTCATCACCGGAACCGTGACCTCGACGCGGGCCTCGATCTCTCCGAGCAGGCCGTCGGCGGTGTCGTGTCCGGTGGGCGTTCCGGTCAGCACGAGGTCGGTCAGCAGGTCAGTGCGCAGCTGATCGACCGTACGCGCCTCGCGGTCGTGCGCCTCGGTGGTGCTTACATCAGCGGTGCTTACATCAGCGGTGCCTTCATCAGCGGTGCCTTCATCAGCGGTGCCTTCATCAGCGGTGCCTTCATCAGCGGTGCCTTGATCAACAACGGCGCTCTGCTGCTTCACCGCATGAGCCATCTGCGAGAGCCGATCGAACATACCGTGCACGAGCACGGCGGGAGCCTGGACGCCGAGCTC
>NZ_QOAY01000023.1:0-219 GCF_003314775.1 Microbacterium sp. H6
GGGTCCGGCCGATGCGCCCCAGCGCGCGCTCGAGGCCGCGGAGCACATGGTCCGCCGCGATCTGCGACGCCTCCCGCGTGACGGAGGCCGTGACGAACGGGTTGCCGTCGCGGTCACCGCCCACCCAGGAGCCGATGCGCACGAACGCGGGGACCACCGGAGCGCTCGCACCCGAATCGTCTCCGCGGAGGGCATCGTCGATGCGGCGGTAGACGTGCG
>NZ_QOAY01000023.1:474-2833 GCF_003314775.1 Microbacterium sp. H6
GTGCGCGGTGAAGACCGGGTGGAAGCGGAGCCCCTCCAGCCGACGTCGCGCCTCGTCGTCGCCCACCTCGGTGCGCAGGCGCGCGTATGCGGTGGCGACGGTGTCCGCGGCGTCCTCGCGACCCGGCTGGCCGGCGCGCTCGCGCAGCACACGCACGCGCTGATGCTCCTCCGCGAGGTTCACGAGGTGGAAGTAGCAGGTGAAGGCGCGGGCGACCTCATCGGCACGGGCGACCGTGAACGACTCGGCGATGGCCGCGGCGCGCTCGAAGGCGTCCGAGGTCTCGTCCTCATAGGCCTGGATCGTGGCGAGGCGCAGACGTTCGACGTCGTCGAACAGGTCGTCGCCACCGGCCTCGCGCAGCACCTGACCGAGCAGCTGGCCCAGCATGCGGACGTCGGTGCGCATGGCATCGGGGATGCCCTGGCCCGCCTCGAATCGGCCGATCACGCGGATGGCCTCGGTGTTCGTGGGTTCGGAGAAGGAGTGTGCGGGGGTCACCCCTCGAGAGTATCCCGCGTGCGAGGGGTCGCCTGCACGCATGACGACGTACTCCGTCACCGCGCCGTCCGGGTGCGCGGCACGCGCGCGACCTACGATGGACGGGATGCGCATCTCAGCGAACCCCCTCCGCGGACAGCAGTTCCCCGCCGTCCTCCTCCTTCTCGCGGCCGGGCTCGGCCTGCTGCTCGCGAACCTCCCGACGCATGATGCGCTCGCCGCCCTCCTCGACGTCCACATCGCCGTGCCAGGCACCGCCCTCGACCTGTCGATCGCGCACTGGGTGTCCGACGGTCTCCTCGCCGTCTTCTTCCTGGTCGTGGCCATCGAGCTGCGCCACGAGCTCACCCACGGTGAACTCGATTCCCCGCGCAAGGCGGTGCAGCCTGCCATCGCGGCCACCGGAGGAGTGCTCGTCCCGATCGCGGTCTACCTGCTGATCGCCGGTGGGGACAGCGTCACGGCACCGGGCTGGCCTATCCCGACGGCGACCGACATCGCCTTCGCGCTCGGGGTGCTGGCGATGTTCGGCAAGGGACTCCCGTCGCGGGTGCGCGTCTTCCTGCTCGCCCTGGCGATCCTCGACGACATCATCGGGATCGTCTTCATCGCCGTGCTGTTCGCCGTCGATGTGCAGTGGCTGCTGTTCGGACTCGCGATCGTGGGCGTGGCCGTGTTCTGGGCGCTGAGCCGACTCCTGCATGCGAAGGGCCACCCCCTGATCGCCGTTGCCATGGTCCTGGTCGGCGTCGTCACCTGGGGTCTGGTCGCCTCCTCCGGCATCCACGCGACGATCGCCGGCGTGCTGCTCGGACTCGTGATGGCACCCGTCCCCGCCGAGCGCACGAGACACGCGCTCGAGCCGACGGTGAACGGGGCGATCCTGCCGCTGTTCGCCTTCGTCGCGGCGTTCGTCGTGATCCCCGCCGTCTCGATCACGCAGCTGTCCCCGGCATTCTGGGCGATCGTGGTCGCCCTGCCGGTGGGCAAGATCATCGGCATCTCGCTGTTCGGCTGGATCGCGATGCGCATCCGCCCGAAGGGATCGGACCCGGCGTTGCCGTTCGCCGACATCCTCTCGGCCGGCGCTCTCGGCGGCATCGGGTTCACGGTGTCCCTGTTGTTGGCGAACCTCGCTTTCGCGGAGGACGGCGGCATCAGGGATCAGGCGATCCTCGGTGTGCTGGTGGGCTCGCTGATCGCGCTGGTGCTCTCCGGCATCATCGTGTCGCTGCGTGCGCGCTGGTACCGTCGGCTCTCATCCGCGGCGTCGTGATCCGGCGTCGTGATCGCGCGTCGTGATCGGTCGCCGTCGTGAACCGGTCATCGGGAGAAGGAGGAACCGTGAGCGTTGAATCCGAGGTCCGCTCGCCCGGGGAGGACCCGCTGCGCGAGGCTGCCGAGACCATGCGCGCGGTCAGGGAGCGCTGCGTGTGGTCGCAGCAGATCACGCATCGCGACCTCGTGCCCTATCTGATCGAGGAGTCGCACGAGGTGATCGATGCCGTCGAGGTCGGCTCTCGCGACGACCTGCGCGAGGAACTGGGGGATCTGCTCTGGCAGGTGCTGTTCCACGCGGCGATCGCCGCGCAGGACCCGGACGATCCGTTCGACATCGACGACGTGGCGCAGACGCTCACGGAGAAGATGGTGCGTCGTCATCCGCATGTGTTCGCCGGGGAGGTGGCTGAGACTCCCGAGCAGGTGCTGGTGCACTGGAACGCCGCCAAGGCCGCGGAGAAGCGCACCCGACGCAGCGTGCTCGACGGAGTGCCGCGCGGGATGCCGGCGCTCGCGCTCGCGCAGAAGATCGCCGGGCGGGCCATCGGCGCAGGAGTGCCCGTCGAGCGGGTCGCCT
>NZ_QOAY01000258.1:0-7154 GCF_003314775.1 Microbacterium sp. H6
GACCGCGTCGTGCTCGCACACGCCGACCGCGACCCCGATCCCGGCCTGCACGTCTCCCTCGCGGAACGCGGAGCCCACCTCGGCTACGACGGCTTCGCACGACCCCGCACCCGCTCCGATGCCGAGCTGCTCGCCCTGACGGTCGCTGTCGTGGAGCGCGGCGCCGGGGACCGGATCGTGCTCGGTGGCGACGTGGCTCGTCGCACGCGGGACGTCGCCTACGGCGGCATGCCAGGACTCGCCTACCTCGGCGAGCGCTACCTCCCACGCCTGCGCGACGCGATCGGCGACGAAGCCGTGCACCGGATGCTCGCGACCACACCGGCCCGACTGCTGACGCTCTCCACCTGAACCCGAGCATGGGCCGGAACAAGAGCATGCACATGGGCATCCACATCCGCATCCGACAGCCCCGAGGAGACACCGTGTCAGAGCCGACCGTCCTGCATGCCACCTTCACTGCACGACCAGGCACCGGGGACATGGTGGCCACCCTGCTGCGTGCGTTCGCCGATGTCGTGCGCGCCGAGGAGGGCAACCTCGTCTTCGACGCGTCCCGGCTCGTCGACGATCCCGACCGCTTCTTCGTGTACGAGGTCTACCGCGATGAGGCGGCCTTCCACGCCCATCTCTCAGCCCCCGCCGGTGTCCCCTTCAACGCCGCGCTGCAGGAGCTCATCGTCGAACCCTCGTCGCAGCTCACCTTCCTCCGTCGGATCTGACGATCCGTCGCCGTCAGCGATCGAGCCGAGGATCCCGCAAGGACGCCATCGCCTCGACGAGGCTTTCGTGGATGTACTCGAGCTCGGGTGACGTGAAGCTCGACCAGTCCGCCTCGGCGGCATCGCGGTCGTCCACGCCCGCGTCTTCCGCCGATCCGTTCCACGTGGATGCGTCCGTTCCGTCCGCGTCCCACGTCTGCTCCTGCGGAACGTGGGCGTATACCCACCAGAGATTTCCCGAGGGATCGGCGAAGCGCGAGAACGTGTCTCCGAAGAAGTCCGTCGGCCGGGTCACGATACGGGCGCCGAGTCCGACGGCTCGTGCGAGCGTTCCCTCGACGTCGTCGACGTACACCTGGATGAATCCGGGGGTGAAGGGCCAGTCCGGCTTACGGTCGGCGACCGTGATGACGGAGTCGCCGATGCGCAGCTCGGAATGCAGGATGAGTCCGTCGGTGTCGACGGTGCGGGCCTCGGGGACATCGGTCGCCCTGAAGACCTCGATCACGAAGTCGATGATGCGGGCGGCGTCATCGGTCATGAGGAAGGGGTTGATGGTGTTCGATCCAGCCGGGCGGGCGGGTGTGCTGCTCATGGCGTGAGTCCTTTCGTCGCGATCACTCTGACAGTCACCGCGGACAGATCCTGACCTCGATTCCCGGACTCGATCGTGGAATTCCATCCCCCGCCCGCGTCCGGCAACGAAGAAGCCCCCCACCCGGAGGTGAGGGGCTTCTTCAGCGTTGCGGTGTCACTCGTAGAGCACGGCCGCGATCTTCTCATCGTCGATGTTGCTCTTGTCGTACCAGTACGAACCGGTGTCGTAGAACTTCTCGACGGAGTCGCCGTTGGCGGCGTCGTAGGCGGCCTGCACGACCTGTGCGCCGATGCCGATCGGGTCCTGCGTGATGGCGCCGGCCATGGTGCCGTCCTTGATGGCGTTGATCTGCGCTGCGCCGGAGTCGAAGCCGACGATCGTGATCTTGCCCTTCTCGAGGCCCAGCTCGTTCACGGCGTTCACGACACCGATGGCGGAGCCTTCGTTGGTGCCGTAGATGCCCTTGAGGTCGGGGTGGGCCGCGATCAGGGTCTTGGCGATGTCGGCCGACTTGAGGTGGTCGCCGTCACCGTACTGGATGTCGACGATCTCGATGTCGGGGTAGTCCGCCTCGATCTTGTCGACGAAGCCGTCGCGGCGCTCGACACCGGTCGAGTTGATCTGCGAGTGACCGACGATGGCGACCTGGCCCTCGCCGCCGATCAGGTCGGCCATGTGCTCGGCAGCGAGCGCACCGGCGACCTTGCTGTCGGTGGCCGACAGGCTGAGCCCGACGTCGCCGTTGCAGGGGGCGTCGAAGTAGACGACGGGGATGTCCTTCGCCTTGGCCTGCTCGAGCGGGGCGACGCACGCCTCGGGGTCGAGGGCGGCGTAGGCGATGGCGTCCGGGTTCTTGTCGATCGCGGCGGTCAGCATCTCGAGCTGCTGCGCGATCTCGGTCTCGGCGGCAGGACCCTCGAACGTGATCTTCACGCCGAGCTCCTTCGCCTTGTCCTCCGCTCCCTTCTTGACGGCCTGCCAGAACTGGTGCTGGAAGCCCTTCGAGACCATGGCGATGTACATCTCGCCGTCGCTGCTGCCGCCGCTGCTCGAGCCCTCTTCGATCACGTCGCCGCCTCCGCCGGCACAGCCGGCGAACACCAGTGCGGATGCGGCCACCAGGGCCACGAGTGCGGTCTTCTTCCCGAATTTCATGAAAACTCCATTGTTTGGGTACGACTCGGTTTGTTCTGTGTGGATGCCGGACGAGCCGGCGCTGTGGACATTCCAGGTGCCTGTGCGGATGTCTCCGCGGGGTGTCGGCCGGGGCCGGAGGACGACGACGGGCACGGGTTTTCGCCGCCGTCCAGGTCTCAGGTGCGCTGTCGGTTGCGCAGCGAGTCGAGGAACACCGCGAGCAGCACGACCACGCCGACGACGATGTTCTGCCACTCGGGCTGGATCGACATGATGCGCAACCCGTTCACGAGCACGCTCATGATGAGGGCGCCGATCACGGTGCCGAGGATGGATCCGCGTCCTCCCAGCAGCGAGGTGCCGCCGATGATGACCGCGGCGATTGCCTGCAGCTCGTATCCGGTGCCGATCTGCGGCTGGGCCGAATCCAGCCGCGAGGCGATGACGATGCCGGCGACCCCGGTGAAAGCTCCGGCGAACATGTAGATGAGGATCGTCCAACGACGCGTGTTGACGCCCGAGAGGCGCGTGGCCTCCTCGTTCGAGCCGATCGCGAACGTGTACCGGCCGAGGAGCGTCTTCGACAGCACCAGGTACGCGATGACCGCGAGCACCGCTGTCACGAGCACGGCGTTCGGGATGCCGGGGATGATCACGCCGAGGGCGATCTTCTTGAAGTCGGGGGCCGACGTCGAGAAGTAGATCGGTGCGACACCCGAGATCACGAGGGCGAGGCCGCCCGCGATCATCATCATCGCGAGGGTGGCGATGAACGGCGGGAGGCGGAGGAACGTGATGTTCACACCGTTCACGAGCCCCATCAGCACACCGGTCAGGATGCCGCCGATCACGCCGACCCACACCGGGAGCCCCATGTTGGTCACGAACACACCCGTCATCACGGCGCACAGCGCCATGCCGGTGCCGATCGACAGGTCGATGCCGCCGGTGATGATGACGAAGGTGGTGCCGAGGGCGAGGATGCCGATGACCGCCGTCGACAGCAGCACCGTGGCGATGTTGCTGAAGGTGAAGAAGTTCGGGCTGGCGATCGAGAAGAAGATGATCAGCACGATGAGCGTGCCGAACGCCAGCGACTGCTGGAACTGACGTTTCAGGAACGCGCCGACGTCTCTCTTGTCCGTGTTCTCGTTCACGGCGGTCTGGATGATCGTCGTCGTCGACGATCCGGGCTGCTGCGGAGCGCTCATCAGTCTTCCTCCCCGTGGGCTGCGAGTTGCATGATCTTCTCCTGGCTTGCTTCCTCGTTGCGGAGCGTCCCGGTGATGCGGCCGTTGGCGAACACCGCGATGCGGTTCGCCACGCGGAGGATCTCCGGGAGCTCGGATGAGATGACGATGATGGATTTGCCTGCATCAGCGAGCTGCTGCATGAGGCGGTAGATCTCCTCCTTCGCGCCGACGTCGATGCCTCGCGTCGGTTCGTCGAAGATGAGGATGTCGCAGTCGCGCATCAGCCACCGGGCGATGACGACCTTCTGCTGGTTGCCTCCGGAGAGGAGCTTGACCACCTGGTTGACCGAGGGGGTCTTCACCCGCAGCTGCTGCACGTACTCCTTGGTGCGGTTCTTGGCCTTGCTGTCGCCCATCCAGCCGATCGCGTTGGCGTAGGAGCCGAGCGAGGCCAGCACGGTGTTGAACGTCACGTCCTGCTCGAGCATCAGCCCGAGGAGCTTGCGGTCCTCCGAGAGGTAGCCGACGCCGTGCTGCACCGCGTCGGCGGGCTGGGCGATCTTCACGGTGCGACCGTCGATCGCGATGGTGCCGCCGTCGCGATGGTCGGCGCCGATCACCGCCCTCGCGGTCTCGGTGCGTCCCGCACCCATCAGCCCGGCGAACCCGAGGATCTCGCCCTTGTGCAGCTGGAAGGACACGTCCTTGAGAAGGTTCCTGGTCGACAGCCCCTGCACATCGAGGACGATCGGGTCGTTGGCGTGCTCGCGGGCCTGAGGACGGGTTCCCTCGTCGATCACACGTCCGACCATCATCTCGATGATCGTCGGGATGGTGATCTCGGACCGGTCGAGTGATCCGATGTATGTGCCATCACGCAGGACGGTCACCCGATCGGCCAGGCGACGCAGCTCGTCCATGCGGTGCGAGATGTAGACGATCCCGGTGCCACGCGCCTTGAGCTGCTCGATCAGCACGAACAGCGTCTCGACCTCGGTGTCGGTGAGGGCCGAGGTGGGCTCGTCCATGATGAGCACCTTGGCGTTGAACGACAGGGCCTTGGCGATCTCGACCATCTGCTGCTCGGCCACCGTGAGCTCGCCGACGAGTTGCCGCGGGTTCAGGTGGATGTCGAGGCGCTGCAGCAGGTCTGCGGTCTGGGCGTTGAGCTTGCGCTCCGACAGGAACGGGCCCGTCGTCGGCTCCCGCCCCACGTAGATGTTCTGCGCCACGGTCAGATCGGGCATCAGGTTGAGCTCCTGATGGATGATCGTGATGCCGAGCTCCTGCGCCTGAAGAGGGCTCGTGAGCTCGACCTCCTGACCCTCGAACGTGATCGTCCCCTCGTCCTTGGTGTAGATCCCGGAGAGGATCTTCATCAGGGTCGACTTTCCCGCGCCGTTCTCACCCACGAGCACGAGCACCTCGCCGGCGTGCACCTCGAGGTGCACGTCCTTCAGCGCCTGCACGCCGGGGAATCCTTTGCTGATCCCCTCGACCCGGAGGATGGGTCCACTCATGCGCTCACCTGCTTCCTTGAAGGTTCTGCTTCGATGTCGACGGATCATTCCGTCGCAAACATCGGATCAATTCTGCGTCCTACGCTACGGGCAGCGCAAGTTGTATCTAAATGTATCTAACGTCGACGAGGTTGGGAAGACCTGTAATGACATCTTGATCCTTCCCGCCCTTCGCCGACTCAGTGCAGGCGGATCGACTCGACCGCGACGAGCTTGTCGCGGATGTAGGCGTTCGCGTGGGCACCCAGCTCGACGTTGTCGTTCCAGAGGTTCCGCCAGATGCCGAGCATGCGGCTGAGGTCAGGGGCGACGACCGCCGACGAGAACGACTCGAACACGATCGGGCCGTCGTACCCGATGCGCCCGAGCGCCTTGAAGAACGCGTCGAAGTCGACGGTGCCGGTTCCCAGATAGCCGCGGTGGCTCTCGCCGATGTGCACGTAGCGCAGGGCGGG
This sequence comes from Microbacterium sp. H6, assembly GCF_003314775.1. NCBI lineage: Bacteria > Bacillati > Actinomycetota > Actinomycetes > Micrococcales > Microbacteriaceae > Microbacterium > Microbacterium sp. H6. The sequence continues at coordinate 5,626 of NZ_QOAY01000258.1, forward strand.
TGCGGCATCGAGGACCGGCGCGAACATATCCGACTCCTCGATGTTCATGTGGTACGTGTCGATGTGGATCCCGAGATTCGGCCGGTCGACCTCGGCGACGTACGCGAGAGCCTGCCGCGCCGTGTTGAGCACGTTCGTCTCGTAGCGGTTCACGACCTCGAGCGAGACCGACACTCCGCGCTCGGAGGCATGGTCGGCCACCCGCGCGATCACGTCCCGGCTGCTCGCGAGCCCTTCGGTGGTCACCGGCTCCATGTACTTCTTCATCGCGCTGTAGATCACGCCGCAGAAGTGCTTCCCTCCGAGATCCGCGAGCACGTCGACGGCCTTGATGAGCAGGGCTTCACCGGCTGCAACGATCACGGGGTCGGAGCTCGTGACGTCGGTCGCCTCGGACAGGCCGAGCGACGCACTGACGTCGAGGCCGTATTCCTCGAGAGCATCCTTCGCGACCGCGACGTCGAAGGAGAACGGATCCATCAGCGGGAACTCGATGAGGTCGAAGCCCGCCTCCTTGGTCTTCTGCACCGCCAGACGGATGCCCTCGGCATCGAAATTCCCCGTCCAGACCAGACCGTGACAGCCGATGTTCATGAGACCTCTCACAGCGGGTGTCCGGCACCGTCGCCGCCCCGGACTTGGCACGTGCCAAGTCCGGTGTGCGAGTCACGCTACGTCGGGGGCGGCAGCGGTGTCAAGAACTTTCTTGGCACGTTGCAACTCCTCCGATATCCTGAGGCCGCCACCGCGGTCAGGAGCCCCGATCGCCGCGGCGACGATGAAGACAACGAAGACGAAGACGAAGAAGACGAAGGAGCCCCATGCCAGCGAGCGTCAAGGACGTCGCCGCCCTCGCGGGAGTCTCCTCCTCCACCGTGTCGAACTACCTCAATCACCCGCACGTGCTCGGAGCCGCGAGCCGCGAGCGGGTACGGGCCGCGATCGAAGAGCTCGACTTCGTGCCCAACGAATCCGCTCGGCAGCTGCGGGCCGGCTCGAGCAAGGCGCTGGCGCTCATCCTCCTCGATGCCTGGCTGCCCTACTTCCACGACCTCTCGCGCGGCGTCGAGGACGTGGCGCGCGAGGGCGGCTGGTCGCTCTTCTTCAGCAACAGCGACCGCGACGAGACACAGGAGCGACGCAACCTCGACATGTTCGAGGCGCACCGTGTGCAGGGCATCGTCATCTATCCGCTCGGCGACGTCGTACTGCGCCTCGAGGCGCTCGCCGATCGCGGCATCCGCTCGGTCGTGGTGGGACCGATCCCCGACTCATCGAAGGTCGCATCCGTGCTGTTCGACGATCGTGCCGGCGGCCGCCTCGCGGGGAAGCACCTCGTCGATCTCGGGCGACGACGCATCCTGTTCCTCGGCAACCCGGCGGTGAGCCAGTCGAACGATCGTCTGGCCGGGCTCCGCGAAGCCGTCGCCGACACGGACGCGACGGTGTCGACGGTCGAAGTGCCGCACTTGGCGACCGAGGACGGCCTGGAGGCCGGCATGCGGATCATCGCCCTGCCCCCCGCCGAG
>NZ_QOAY01000258.1:7210-12254 GCF_003314775.1 Microbacterium sp. H6
CCGACGCCGTGTTCGCCGCGAACGACATGGTGGCGCTCGGCGTGCTCACGCAGCTCCTGCGCCACCGCGTCCGCGTGCCGGAGGAGATCGCACTCATCGGGTTCGACGATGTCGCCCAGGCGCACCAGGGTGTCGTCCCGCTCACCAGCGTGCGCCAGCCCGGCTACGAGATCGGCCGCGCCGCCGGGATCGCCCTGCTGGCACAGCTCGCCGACCCCTCGGCACCCCCGCCCGCGACGACGCCGTTCCCCGCCGAACTCATCGTGCGGGAGTCGACCGTCGGTCGCTGAGACGGTCGTTCTCTGGGTGCCGCGAGGCCTCGCTCCTTCGTCAGGCCGAGGGGTGGCCGACCACACCCTTGCGCAGCAGCGCGTTGCCGTATTTGCGCGTCTCACCCGTGCGCACCATCAGATACGCGGTCTTCGCGACCTCGTAGTAGGCGAACCGCTCGACGAAGGCCGTCGTGTCCACGGCTGTGCCCGCCGCCGCCATGAGCTCGCGCTGCACGTCGAGCACCTCGCCGTCGGCCGAGGTCATCAGATCGAGGCCGGGGGCGTCGTCCAGCGGCAGCACGGTGCGGATGACAGCCACCACCTCAGGCGTCGTGGTGCCGGGCAGGTCGATCACACGTGCGCCCAGACCCCACGCGGGGAAGTGCGCGTCGGCGACGACCACGGCATCGGAGTGCCCCATGCGGTCGAGGTGCAGCAGCAGCTCTCCCGTCAGCAGGGGATGGATTCCTTCGAGCACGAGTGCTCCTCTCGTCGAGCCGTCGGGTGGTTCAGGAGACGCCTGAGCCGGCCGGGATGAGCCCCTCCGCTGCGAGGTTGTCCCACAGCGCGGCCGGGATGTCGAGGGCGGCATACTCCGCATTCTGCTGCAGCTGCGCCGGACGACTGCCACCCACCACGACCGAGCGTACGACCTCGGACTGCAACGGGAACTGGATCGCCGCGGCCGGCAGGGGCACATCGTGGTCGGCGCACACCGCGGCGATGCGCACCAGGCGCTCCCACAGCTCGTCGGGGAGCTGCCCGTACTCGTAGCGGCCATCCCTCCGCGGCTCGTTCGAGGCCAGCAGTCCGGAGTTGAACACCGACGCCGCGACGATCCCGGTCCCGGTCTCCCGGCACGCGGGCAGCACGTCGACCGCTGCGGGCTGCTCCAACAGCGTGTAGCGGCCGGCCACCATCACGAGGTCGAGGTCCGCGGAACGCACGGATGCCGCGAGGGCTTCCGACACCATCGAGCCGATGCCGATCGCGGTCACCTCGCCGTCCGCGCGCAGCTGCTCCAGGGCCGGAAGGGCCTCGGCGAGCGCGAGGTCGAGGTCGTGCCGCTCCGGGTCGTGCAGGTAGAGGAGGTCGATGCGCTCGATGCCGAGCCGCTCGCGGGACTCGTCCAGGCTCCTCCGGATGCCGTCCGCCGAGAAGTCCCACACGCGCTGGAGGTCGTCAGGCACGTGGAAGTCGTTCGCGGTGTCGAGGCCGCCGGCGTGGTCGGGGTTCGAGCGCAGCAGCCGGCCGACCTTGGTCGAGAGCACGTACTCGTCGCGCGGCTTGGTCTGCAGGAAGGCGCCGAGGCGACGCTCGGAGAGCCCGAGGCCGTAGTGCGGAGCGGTGTCGTAGAAGCGGATGCCGCTCTCCCACGCCGCGTCCAGCACCGCCCACGCGTCGTCGTCGGACAGCTCACGGAAGAGGTTGCCGACGTTCGCGGCACCATAGCCGAGAGTCGGGACGGTCAGGCGGTCCGGCACGATCACACCGTCAGACGCCGACATGCGCGCCCGTCCAGGTGTACGCGGCGATGCTCTCAGCCTTCATCTCCATGCCCGTGCCCGGCGTGGTGGGAGCCATGTAAGAGCCGCCCTGGATGTCGGTCGGCACCACGAAGTGCTCGTGCAGGTGGTCGACGAACTCGATCATCCGGCCCTCGCGCGTGCCGGTGACGGCGACGAAGTCGAACATCGACAGGTGCTGCACGGCCTCGCACAGGCCGACACCGCCGGCGTGCGGGCAGACCGGCACCCCGAACTTGGCGGCGAGCAGCAGGTTGGCGATGTTCTCGTTCACGCCCGCGACCCGCACGGCGTCGATCTGCATGACGGAGATGGCCTCGGCCTGCAGCAGCTGCTTGAAGATGACGCGGTTCTGCGCGTGCTCACCGGTGGCGACGCGGATCGGGGCGATGCCTCTGGCGATCTCGGCGTGGCCGAGCACGTCGTCGGGGCTCGTGGGCTCCTCGATCCACGCGGGGTGGAACTCGGCGAGCGCGTTCACCCACTCGATCGCCTCGGACACCTCCCAGCGCTGGTTCGCGTCGATCGCGATCGGGAAGTCCGGGCCGCACACCTCGCGCGCCTTGCGGAAGCGGCGGATGTCGTCCTGCAGGTCGGCGCCGACCTTGAGCTTGATCTGGGTGAAACCGTCGGCCATGGCCTCGCGGGCGAGGCGTTCGAGCTTCTCATCGGAGTAGCCGAGCCAGCCGGGGCTGGTCGTGTAGCCCGGGTAGCCGGTGGCGAGCAGCTGCTGCTCCCGCTCGGCCCTACCGGACTCTGCGGCCCGCAGGATCCCGAGGGCGTCCTCGCGGGTGAGGGCGTTGGTGAGGTAGCGGAAGTCGACGAGGTCGACGAGCTCCTCCGGCGTCATGCGGGCGAGGAGCTGCCAGAGCGGGAGGCCCGCACGCTTGGCCTTGATGTCCCACAGCGCGTTGATGACCGCGCCGATGGCCATGTGCATGACGCCCTTCTCGGGGCCGAGCCAGCGCAGCTGCGAGTCGCCGATGATGTCACGGAACGTGCCGCCCATGTCGTCGAGCAGAGGCTCGATCTCGCGTCCGACCAGGTGGCCGGCGAGCGCGTCGATCGCGGCGACCTGCACGTCGTTGCCGCGGCCGATCGTGAAGACGAAGGCGTGCCCCTCGATGTCGTCGTCCGCGTCGGTGCGCACGATGACGTACGCGGCCGAGTAGTCGGGGTCGGGGTTCATCGCATCCGACCCGTCCAGGCTCAGAGACGTGGGGAAGCGGATGTCGGTGGTGTCGAGGGCGACGATACGGCTCACGGGATTCCTCTCCATGCACGGGTGATTTCTCCGTGCGGATCTCTTGGAGTGTAAACATCCGATGTCTATACTGTCAACGAGACCGGCCGCCTCGTCGCGGCCTCCCGACCGATCAGGAGAAACATGAAGTTCGCGCGGCTCGGCACCCCCGGGAATGAGATCCCCGTCCTCGTGGAGGGCGACCGATACCTCGACCTCCGCCCCGTAACATCCGATGTGGACGGAGCCTTCCTCGAGAGCGACTTCGGCTCCCGCGTCACCGCCGCCCGCGATGCCGGAGAACTCCCCGAGCTCGCGGATGCCTCCTCCCTGCGCGTCGGCGCCCCGATCGCACGGCCGAGCGCCGTGATCTGCATCGGCATGAACTACGCCGCCCACGCGGCCGAGTCGGGATCGGAGCCGCCCACCATCCCGATCCTCTTCCTCAAGACGCCGAACACGGTCGTCGGCCCTGACGACACGGTGACGATCCCCCGCGGCAGCGAGAAGACCGACTGGGAGGTCGAGCTCGGCATCGTGATCGGCACCCGCACCGCGTACCTCGACTCGCCGGAGGAGTCGATGGCGCACGTGGCCGGCTTCGTCGCCGCGAACGACGTGTCCGAGCGCGACTTCCAGATGGCGGTCTCCGGGGGGCAGTGGTCGAAGGGCAAGATCGCCGCCGGCTTCAATCCGACCGGACCGTGGCTGGTCACCCCCGACGAGGTCGACCACCAGGCGCTCGGCCTGCGCAGCTTCGTGAACGGCGAGCCGCGGCAGGACTCGAACACGAGCGACATGATCTTCACGGTCGAGCAGATCGTGCACCACCTGTCGCAGTACGTGACGCTCGAGCCCGGAGACCTGATCCTCACCGGCACCCCGCAGGGCGTCGCACTGTCGGGCAAGTACCCCTACCTGGCCGCGGGCGACGTGGTCGAGATCGAGATCGACGGCCTCGGTCGTCAGCGACAGGAGTTCGTGGCATGGGAGGCCCGGAAGTGAGCGCATTGAACGGACTGGATGGATTGAACGGGCTGGTGGCGATCGTCACCGGCGGAGCATCCGGAATCGGCGCGGCGATCGCACAGCGCCTGCACGCCGACGGAGCGACGATCGCGGTGCTCGATCGCGACACCGCCACGGCCGACCCCGCCTTCGCCGCCTTCACGGCCGACGTCTCCGACCGCGCGAGCGTCGACGCCGCTGTGGCTGCCGTCGGCGAGAAGTTCGGACGCATCGACATCGTCGTGAACAACGCCGGTATCGGCGCGCAGGGCGACATCGCCGCGAACGACGACGACGAGTGGGCCCGAGTGCTCTCGGTCAACGTGACCGGCATCGCCCGCGTCACGTCTGCCGCCCTGCCCTGGCTGCGGAAGTCGCCGGCGGCCGCGGTCTGCAACACGGCTTCCATCGCCTCGACCACCGGCCTGCCGCAGCGCGCGCTCTACAGTGCGTCGAAGGGTGCGGTCTCCGCCCTCACCCGTGCGATGGCCGCCGATCACCTGCGCGAAGGCATCCGCGTGAACGCCGTCAACCCGGGAACGGCAGACACCCCATGGGTGGGGCGACTTCTCGACTCGGCCACCGATCCCGCCGCGGAGCGCGCCGCCCTCGAAGCGCGCCAGCCCCACGGACGCCTGGTCAGCCCCGACGAGGTCGCTGCGGCGGTCGCCTACCTCGTGGGCCCGTCAGCCGGCTCGACCACCGGAACCTTCATCGAGGTCGACGGCGGCATGGCCCAGCTGCGCCTGCGCGCGGAGTAGCCCCTCGCTTTCGAATCGCGCAACCGGCTCCATCCGCACCCTGGACATCCGAAGCATGGTCCGGACCGGTTGCGCGATTCGAAAACCTCAGGCCGAGGCGTCGATCCGGTAGAACCGCTCGGCGTTGCGCCAGAACAGGGCGTCGACATCGTGGCCGCGCGCCTCCGCCCACGCGATGACGACATCGGCCCCGCGCGATCGTGCCGTGGGCTGGTAGGCCACCTTCTCGCGCTC
>NZ_QOAY01000258.1:12302-16865 GCF_003314775.1 Microbacterium sp. H6
GGTGCGTCGGGCGCAGCGGACTCGGCCGGACCGATCGCCGAGACGGGCCAATCGCTCCCCCACATCAGGCGCTCGACGCCGAAGGCATCGGCGGCCACGTCGAGGAACGGCACCAGCTGCTCCGCCGCCCAGTCTCCCCCTGCCTCCGCCTGCAGACCGGAGAGCTTGCAGAACGCGTTCGCGTGGCCCGCCACCTCCGTCAGGTCGCGCACCCATTCGGCTGAGGGCGCGAGCGGCGCAGCAGCCGTGCCGACCGCCGGCTTGCCGAGGTGGTCGAGCACGATCCGCAGCTCGGGGATCGCTGCCGCGAGACGCGCCACCTCGGGCAGCTGCTCGGCACGGACGCAGGCGTCGAAGGCGAGGTCGCGCCGAGCCACCTCCCGCGCTCCGGTCACGAATGCGGCGGAGAGGGCCAACCCGTCAGGGCCGTCCTGCAGGAGGTGACGCACGCCGACGACGAGAGGCTCCGCCGCGAGACTCTCCAGGTGCACCACCGTGTCGGTACCCCGATCCAGACGGATGCCGGCCACGATCCCGATCACGCCCGCCGCGGGGGCGAGCTCCTCGACCCAGCGCACCTCGTCGAGGAAGTCGTCTTCGACGGTCTCCGCCTGCACGAAGATCGACCGCTCGGTCTCCGCACGCGCCACACGGGCACGCTCCAGCTCCGCCCCGGCGAAACGTCCTGAGAGCGGCCCGTCGAGCCACGTGTAGGTCAGGGCCTCCGGATCCCAGAGGTGCAGATGTGAATCGAGAACACGCATGGCTCCCATCCTGCCGGAGACATCCGATCAATCGCTAGGATGACGCCATGGCAGTCACCGACGAGGCGATCGAGAAGATCAAGGCGATGATCGTGGCGGGCGAACTCGCCCCGGGCGATCGGCTTCCCCCGGAGAAGGAGCTGTCCGAACGGCTCGGCCTCTCCCGCAACTCCATGCGCGAGGCGGTCAAGGCGCTCGAGGTCATCCGGGTGCTGGACGTGCGACGAGGCGACGGCACCTATGTCACGAGCCTGGAACCCCACCTGCTGCTGGAGGCGATCTCGTTCGTCGTCGACATGCACGACGACGATTCGATGCTCGAGATCTTCGCGGTCCGTCGGATGCTGGAGTCGCAGGCGACGGGGTTGGCGGCCACGCTCGGCACCGAGGAGCAGATCTCCGAGCTGCGTGACGAAGTCGACGCGGTCGATGCGGCCGTCACGATCGAGGCGCTCGTCGACCACGACATCCGCTTCCACCGTGAGATCGTCGCGATGTCGGGCAACGCGTATCTCGCGAGCCTGATCGAGCACCTGAGCAGCCAGACCGTGCGTGCGCGGGTCTGGCGCGGCCTCACGGAGGCCGGCGCGGTCGAGCTCACCCTGTCGGAGCACAGGGCCATCGCCGACGCGATCGCCCAGCACGACTCCGCCCTCGCGACCTCGCTCGCCACCGCGCACATCGCGGGTGTCGAGCGCTGGCTGCGTCAGGCCGCGGCGAACTGATCCGCTCCGGGGCGTCGCTCAGGCGCCGAGGCGCACCATCGTGGCGTCGAACTCGGTGGCGGAGCTGTCGCTCACCTCGTGGAAGAGCACCTCGTCCAGCACGTCGGGCGCTGCGGTGAAGTACGGCACTCCGGCCAGGCGCAGCCCCGTGATGTCGTCGGCCGAACGCAGCGAGGCGGCGAGCACGTTCGAGTCGCTGCCCGCACACACCTCCTGCATCCGTGCGATGGTGTGGTCGCCGTCGAGGCCGGCGTCGCGCATCCGACCGAGGTAGGGCGCGATGTACTGGGCGCCGATCGAGGCGCACGCGAGCGCCTGCGCGACCGAGTACACCGCGGTGACGAGCACGGTCGCGCCGTCGCGCACGAGGTTCGATGCCGCGGCGAAACCCGCAGTGGTCGCCGGCACCTTCACCGCTACCCGTTCGCCCAGCGCGCGGATGCCCTCGGCATTGCGCAGGAAGGAGTCCGTGTCGCCTCCCCACGTCTGGAAGAAGATCTCACGCGCGCCTTCCGCCTCCCATCGGGCGTAAAGCTCGGGGATGTCGGCTGCGGTGCGACCGCCGCGCTCGAGGATCGTCGGGTTCGTGGTGACGCCGTGCACCACCCCGGCGGCGAGCAGGCGGGAGACGCGGTCGACGTCGGCACTGTCGACGTACAGGCGTGGCGCGATCGGGTTCATCGGGGTCTCCTCGCGGACAACCTGTCGTTACAGGTGCGGATTCGGCTAATGTAATGACAGCCACCGCGGTCTGTCAAAGCGTCGGCTACGCCTGCCGTCGAAGGAGATCAGGAGCGAGATGACCCCCGCACACCCCCAGGATCGCACCGGCGTCGTGATCGTCGGAAGCGTCACGGCCGACGTCACCACCTTCTCCGGACGCCTCCCCGCCAGGGGCGAGACCATCCTGGGCGACGAGTTCACCCTCATGCTGGGAGGCAAAGGTGCCAACCAGGCCGTCGCCGCCGGGCGCTCGGGTGCACGGACGAGCTTCGTCGGCTGCGTGGGCGACGACCTCTTCCACGATCTCGTCGTCGACGGGCTCACGGCCGCCGGGGTCGACCTGGCGCACCTGCGCACGGTTCCCGGCCCGACCGGTGTGGCGCACATCCGCGTCGACTCCTCGGCGCAGAACGACATCGTGATGGTGCCGCTGGCCAATGCGGCCCTGAGTGCCGCACAGATCGACGAGGCACTCGCGGCTCTCGCTCCCACCACGTCGGTGCTGCTCACGCAGCTCGAGACCCCCTCTGCGCTCACCGCGCACATCACCGCGCGGGGACGCGAACACGGCATGACGGTCATCCTCGATCCCGCCCCTGCCGCCGAGCTCGACGCCGAGATCTGGCGGAGCATCGACATCGTCACCCCCAACGAGACCGAGGCGACGCTGATCAGCGGCATCGAGGTCACGGACGCGGACTCGGCCGAGCGCGCCGGCCGCTGGTTCCTCGCACAGGGGGTGGGCGCCGCGGTCATCACACTCGCGGGCCAGGGGTCATGCGTCGTGACGGCGGAGGGCGCCGCCGTGATCCCGCCGTTCCCCGTCGACGCCGTGGACACGACAGCAGCGGGAGACGCCTACGCGGGCTATCTCGGTGCAGCTCTCGCCAGCGGGAGCAGCCTGGAGGACGCCGTGCGGCTGGCAACGGCGGCGGGCGCGCTCACGGTCACCAAGCAGGGCGCATCGCCGAGCCTTCCCCACCGCGCGGAGGTCGAGGCATTCCTGGCCGAGCGCACCACCACATCCGTCGCGAGCTGAACTCCGCGATCCGCGCATCCGGAGAACCGAGGAGACCCATGCGAAAGACCGCCACCACGATCAACCCCGCGCTCTCCCGCGTGATCAGCGAGACCGGGCACACCGACCTGATCGTCGTCACCGATGCGGGCCTGCCCATCCCGCCAGGCTCTGAGCGCATCGACCTGGCGTATCGACCGGGGGCTCCGGCCTTCCTCGACGTGCTCGACACCGTGCTCGCCGAGCTGGTGGTCGAGGGCGCCACCGTCTCGGCCGAGGTGGCGGAGCAGAGTCCCGAAGTGCTCGAGGCGTTGCGGGAGCGGTTCGCCGGTGAGGGCTTCGAGATCGAGCTCATCCCGCACGTCGATTTCAAGAAGCTCAGCCAGGGCGCCCGCGCGTTCGTGCGCTCCGGGGAGTTCACCCCCTACGCGAACGTGATCCTGCACGCGGGGGTGGCGTACTGATGGCCATCGTCGACGACGCGATCGATCGGCATTCCGCCGCACCCATGTACGACCAGCTGCGCCAGCTGATCATCGACGGCATCGCCCGCGACGGCCTGCAGCCCGGCGATCCGCTGCCCGGCGAGCACCGGCTGTGCGAGCGCTACGGCATCTCGCGCACCGTGGTGCGTCAAGCGCTCGCCCAGCTCGAACACGAGGGGCTCGTCGAGCGCGTGAAGGGCAAGGGCACCTTCGTCTCCCGGCCCCGCACCAGCGAGAGCCTGGTGCATACGCTGGTCGGTCTGTACGACGACGTCGAGCGTCGCGGCGGCCACGTGCACAGCGACGTGCTGCGCCACGAGCGGACGACGGCGGATGAAGAGGTCGCGCTCGCCCTGGAGGTGCCCGTCGGCTCTGCCGTCGTCGTGCTGGAGCGTCTGCGCCACGTCGACGGCGAGCCGTGGTCGCTCTCGACGACCTGGATGCCCGAAGCCGTGGGCTCGGTGACGCTCGGCGCCGACCTGACCGAGGCGTCGCTGTACCGGCTGCTCGCCGACAACGACATCGTCGCGACGCACGGCGTGCGCTCGGCGGAGGCGACCGTGGCCACGCACGAGCAGGCGCAGCATCTCGGGGTCAGCGCTGGTTCGGCCCTGCTGCGTCTGCGCAGCATCAGCCGCAGCGCCGACGGTACGCCCATCGAGTACTTCATCGCGTATCACCGCGGCGACCGGTCGCGCTTCGAATTCCAGCTGCAGCAGGAGCAGTCGCAGGCCTCGCTGCTGCACGTGGACGGCGAGGGCGGGGCATCGCGCGCCGGAACGGTCGGCTGACCGCCCGGTAGTCTCGAGGGCATGAGCGACTGGACCAGCACCGCGATCGCCCTGCTG
>NZ_QOAY01000258.1:16893-19596 GCF_003314775.1 Microbacterium sp. H6
CCGATGCCAACCGCAGCGCCGACACGCACCTGCACCTGTTCCCGCTGCCGCCCGAATGGGGCATCGACCTGTACCTCAAGGACGAGTCGGTGCACCCGACCGGGTCCCTCAAACACCGCCTCGCGCGGTCACTCATCCTCTACGGGCTGGTGAACGGACGCATCCGCGAAGACACCACGCTCGTGGAATCGTCGAGTGGGTCGACCGCGGTCTCCGAGGCGTACTTCGCCCGGATGCTGGGCCTGCAGTTCATCACCGTCGTGCCGCGTTCGACGGTGCAGGAGAAGATCGACCTCATCGAGTTCTACGGCGGCACCTGCCACTTCGTCGACCGCGCGGAGGACATGTCGCCCGAGGCGCAGCGCCTCGCATCGGACTGCACCGGCCACTACCTCGACCAGTTCACGTTCGCGGAGCGCGCGACCGACTGGCGCGGCAACAACAACATCGCCGAGAGCGTGTTCAGCCAGCTCTCCCAGGAGCGCCACCCCATCCCCACCTGGATCGTCACGGGTGCGGGCACGGGAGGCACCAGCGCCACATTCGGCCGCTACGTGAAGTACCGGATGCACGACACCAAGGTCGCGGTCGTCGACCCGGAGGGTTCAGCCTTCTACGACGGCTGGGCCGGCACGGTGGATCCGCCGGCCGGACGCCCGAGTCGCATCGAGGGCATCGGCCGCCCGCGCGTCGAGGCGTCGTTCGTGCCCACCGTGATCGACGAGATGATCCAGGTCCCCGATGCGGGGTCGATCGCCGCGATCCGCCTGCTGCGTGAACGCACCCTGCACTGGGCCGGCGGGTCGACGGGCACGAACCTCTACGGCGCGTTCCAGCTCATCGCCCGGATGCGAGCTGCGGGCGAGACCGGCAGCGTCGTGACCCTGATCTGCGACAGCGGAGTCCGCTACGCCGGCACCTACTACTCCGACGAGTGGGTCGCACGGCAGGGCTGGGACCTCGCCCCGCACCGCGCCCTGCTGGAGCGGTTCCTGGAGACCGGGGTCTGGGTGGAGTGAGGGCAGCGGGCTACGCTGGCCGCATGACTACTCTGATCCTCACCGTCGCGGGCGCAGACCGTCCTGGCCTCGTTGCCGCCGTCGCCGATGTCGTGGATGCGCACGGCGGCAACTGGGAGAACAGCTCGCTGGCCGAGCTCGCCGGCACGTTCGCGGGCGTGATCGAGGTCTCGGTCGCCGACGACAAGGAGGCCGAGCTGACGTCGGCGCTCCGCGGCCTCCAGGGTCAAGGGCTGCTCACCCTCGCCGTGCTCACCGGCAGTCCGGACGCAGCCGCCGCCGACGATCGGCTGCTCGAGATCCAGGTGCTCGGCAACGACCGACCCGGCATCGTGCGCGAGGTCTCCGGCGTGCTGAACGCTCACGCCCTGAGCATCGAGGAGCTCGCCACCGAGACGCGCGATGCCGCGATGGCGGGCGGGCGCCTGTTCGAGGCGTCGGTCACCGCGAAGGTGCCGGCCGACGTCGACCTCGACGCCCTGCGCGCCGACCTCGAGCGCATCGCCGCCGAGATCCAGGTCGACATCACCCTCGGCTGAGGTCTCCCGCCCCCTCCCCGCCGAGACCCACGGTCCGCGCCGAGACCCACGGTGAAAGCCGCCGCTGGGCGTGGGTCTGGGCGACAACGATGGGTTTCGACGCTGGGTGTCGGGGGCGTCAGAGTCCGGAGTACTTGCGCACCCAGTACTCCGTGTACGCGACGTGCGCGGAGGCCGCGGCACTCGCAGCCACCGGATCCGCCGCGGCCAGGCCGCGCAGGATGGCGCGGTGCCCGGCATCGGAGTGGATCTTGAGCTCCGCGGCATCCTCGGGGTCGGAGATGCGATACGCCCGGGAGCGCGAGCGCAGCACGTCGATGAGGCTGGTCAGCGCCTCGTTGCCCGCGACCGCGGAGATCGCCATGTGGAATTCGTGATCGAGTCGTGACTGCGCCTCGAAGTCGGTGGTCGCCTCGATCTCGTCGAGCACGCGGTCCAGCGACTCCACCGTCTCGTCGTCGATGCGCGCCGCGGCCAGTGCAGCGGCGTGGGGTTCCAGCACTCGGCGCAGCTCCGTCAGTTCGAGCACGCCCGCCATCGGCAGCAGTCCGACGGTGAGCGAGAGGCTGCCGATCAGGTCGGCGGCGCGCAGCTCGCTGACGTAGCTGCCCGATCCGTGTCGCGTCTCGAGCACCCCGAGGGCGGCGAGGGTACGGATCGCCTCGCGCAGGGATCCGCGGGAGACACCGAGGGTCTCGCAGAGCTCTCCCTCGCTGGGAAGCCGGTCGCCCGGCCGCAGCGCGCCGTCCGCGATCAAGGCCCGCAGCCCGTGCAGCGCCGTGTCGAGTGCGCTCATCGTCGTCCTCCAGACACTCCGCCGTTCTTCGTGAAGTCTGTCGGAAGGCGGTGTTTCCGCAAACTCGTATGACAAGTATGTTTCATCACCGGAGTTTTGTAGCGGAATCGGCAGCCCTGTGGCAAAGTTGTGCAACAACTTGCCCGAACTCACCGATGAGGACCGATGCCCGCACCGCTGTTCCCCGCACCGCTCACGCTGACCTCCGGCATGCCAGCGCGCGACGCCTGGCCCCTCGACCCGTCCGTGATCCACCTGAACCACGGGTCCTTCGGCGCGGTCCCGTCCGTCGTCGTCGCGCAGCAGGACGCTCTGCGCCGCCGCGCGGACCTCAGCCCCGTCGAGTGGT
>NZ_QOAY01000016.1:0-2823 GCF_003314775.1 Microbacterium sp. H6
CCGAGTCGGCCAGGGAGCGGGCGGAGCGCAGGGCCGAGGCGCTGCGCGGCGGCTTCGACGAGGGCGATGTCGTGCATGTGGGATGGAGTGTCGTCGACGTCGACGCCGTGGACGCCGGAGGTTCATCCGGTCCGCTCGCTCAGGTCGACGGCGTGCCCTCCGTGCGCTGGAGCACCGCGGGAGGATTCATGCCGTTGGAGGCATACCTGCGCGAGCGCGTACCGCTGCTCCGCGACTCGGCGTCGAGCTGATTCAGGCGAAGGTCTCGGCGAAGCGTCGCAGCAGGGCCGCACCCTCGGTGACCGAGGCTGCGAGAACCTGCTGCTGCACGGCGTCGAACTCGTCGGGGTCGAAGTAGCCGGTGGTGCGGTAGAACGTCATCCGGTCGGCGAAATCGCGAGGCGTGGGCTCTGGGTGGAACTGAGCGGCGTAGAGATGCGTGCCCACGCGGTACGCCTGCACGGGGCAGGCCTCGTTCGTGGCCAGCAGCACGGCGCCGGGCGGGGTCGCCGCCGCGCTCTCCTTATGGGCCGTGAAGACCGTCAGAGCGGAGCCGCTGGGTCCGAACACCGGATCGGCCGCGCCCGCCTGCGTGGTCTCGATGACCGTGGCGCTCGCGGGCTCCGGAGTATCGGTCACCACCTCGCCGCCGAGCATGCGGGTGACGACACCGATGCTGAAGCAGGTGAAGAACACCGCGACCTCGGCGGCCATCGCCGCGTCGGCCAGCATGCGGAGGTCGGCCTCGACGCGAAGCTGCTCGGCGGACTTCACCGCATCGGAGACGTTGAACGGCGAGCCCCCGACGACGATGCCGCGATATCCCCGCAGGCGTTCCATCGGCAACGCCGCGTGCAGCAGATCGAGCCGGTCGACCACGTCGACGCCCAGCGCCCGACGGAAGGAGGCATGCTCGGCATCCGCCGCCCCGGTCTCGGGTCGCACGCAGACGTAGAGAAGCGAGGCCATCAGGAGATTCTAGCGAGCGCGCGTGGCCCAGCAGACGCGGTCACCGCGAGGAGTTCGCCGTGCGACCGCGGACGATGCCCACGAATGTCTCGACGTCGGCCGTGGTGCGCTCTCGCGGCCACACCAGCGCGACGGTCGAGGTCGGTCCGTGCGCGAGGACGCGGTGATCGGCGTCCTTGCGATGGTGCAGACGCGCGAGAGACATCGGGACGACGACGATGCCGACGCCGGATGCCGCCGTCGCGATCGCCTCGTCGGTGGGAAGGGGATCGAAGGTCGCCGGGACAGTCCCCGGGAACACGGGAGAACCCAGGACATCGTCGGTCAGCGCGATCACGACCTCGCCTTCGAGGTCGGCCGC
The DNA here is from genome assembly GCF_003314775.1 of Microbacterium sp. H6. NCBI lineage: Bacteria > Bacillati > Actinomycetota > Actinomycetes > Micrococcales > Microbacteriaceae > Microbacterium > Microbacterium sp. H6. The sequence continues at coordinate 1,331 of NZ_QOAY01000016.1, forward strand.
GGTGAGCTGCTCCGCGGCCATCAGATGCGAATCGACCGCTGCGACGACGACCGGGACCTCGTCGTACAGGGGGATGATGTGCAGCGACTCGTCGGTGAGGGGCAGACGAAGGAGCGCCGCATCGACGCGGTCGAGTGCATCGCGCTGGGCGGCCGGGTCGATCGTCACGAGCTCGAGCGGCACACGCGGCATCCGCTGCTTCCAGGCGTCGATCCACTTGCCGGGGGTCGCGCCGGGCACAGCGCCGAGGCGGAAGGTGCGCGGCGCTTCCGGTTCGGGCTGCGGGGCATCGAAGACGACCTTGGAGGTGGGCTTCTTCGGCTTCTGCGGGGGATACCGCTCCGCGGGCGCTGCCTTGTTTCGGCGTACCGGTGTTCCGCGGCCTGTGCCCTTCGCGGGGCGTCTTCCCTGGTTCGCCATGCGGTCAAGGCTACTCGGCGGGAGTGCCCGGCACCTCCGTCGGCGCAGCAGGGCTCTTGGTGGAGAGCTTCCGCTGCGCGCGACGGACGAGTCCGGCGGCTCCGCCGACCAGGAGCAGCACGCCGACGGTCAGGAGCGCGACCGTGACGGCGGCCGTCGGGGTGAGGGCCAGCAGGGCGTCGGCGGCTGCATCGCGGCGGTCGGCGTCTGCCAGCATCCAGAGGGCTGTCGCCGAGATCGCGGCGAACAGGAGCCCCCAGATGATGGCCGCCCAGCGGGTGCGGGGCACGGCGGTGGTCTCGGTGATCGACGGAACGCTCATCACTGGTCTTCCTTCGCGGGCTCGGCGACGGTGATGGAGATGTCACCGCTGTTCTGATCGAGGGTGATCGGTTGGATGGTCGTCGGGGAGGCGGTGTCGGCCGAGATGCTCTGCACGATCACCGCCTCCTCTCCTGCGCGCTCGTCTCCGTCACGCGTGCCGAGCCATGTGCCGGAGTCGACGATCGTTCCCGAGTCGCCCTCCACGCGGGTCCAGGTCACGGATGCCGTGTCCACCGTCGCTCGGAGCTGCAGCTCGACGCCGGGATCGACATAGATGTACGTCCCCCCGGAGGACTTCTCGATCACGATCGGTCGCGGCGCGCCGTCGTGCTGATAGAGGGTGACGGAGAGGTCGCCGAACGGCTGACGGATGTGCTGCTCGCGGCTGTTGGTGATCGAGGCCCATCCGAAGGTCAGGCCCTGCAGCGTGGAGAACGCCCCGGCCACGAGTCCGCCGACGAGGGTGATGACCGTCACGAAGGCCAGGAAACCGCTGCGCCGACGGAACGCCCCGGCGACGATCATCCCGAGCGCGAGGATCAGGGCTGCGGCGAGGAGGCCGAGAGCTCCACCGAGCTGGGCTGCGCCGGTCGCCAGTCCCACGGCAGCACCGGTGATGATCGCGAGCCCCACCATCGTCGCCACGAACGCGAATCCGGCGCGCGGGTTCGACTCCCGGCGGATGCGACGGCGTTCGGCGGCTTCGGCGGCGAACACGGCGGCCTCGGCCTGGCGCTCACGGCGCAGCT
>NZ_QOAY01000134.1:0-2274 GCF_003314775.1 Microbacterium sp. H6
CGGCGACCCGCACCTGAGCGCCCCGCAGCTCGGCGGCGCGCAGCCCCTCCGGATCGATCAGCACCCCACGATCGGCGTCGGCGATCCAGGCGTCCTCGCCCCACGAATCCCACAGCCGGCGCAGGGCTTCGACGAACTCCTCCGCCCGGTCGTAGCGGGTCTCGTTGTCGGCGTGCGCGTCGCGACCGTGGTTCCCGGCCGCGCGCGGCTCGGCGCCGGTGACGAGGTTGATACCGGCACGGCCGCGGGTGAGCACGTCGAGCGAGGCGAGCGACCGCGCGGTCGTGTACGGGTCGGCGTAGGTCGTGTTCACCGTGGCGATCAGGCCGATCCGCGAGGTCACTCCCGCGAGGAAGAGCACAGCGCTCACGGGGTCGATGCGCGCCAGCAGATACGGATCGCGGAACTCCAGGTCGGGCCCCGTGGCGAGCCAGTCGCCGAAGAACAGATAGTCGAGCCCGGCATCCTCTCCCTCTCGCGCGATGTGGCGCAGGATGTCGGCGTCTCTCGCAGGGTCGCGGTGCGCCCCTGGCTGCCGCCAACCCGAGGGATACGCGCCGAGGGTGCGCACCATGGCGCCGATGATGAGGGGTTCGGTCATGCCCGTCACGGTATGAGCCGCTCCCCACCCGCTGCCATGGCGTCGATGCCGGGCGTCACGGGATGTAACAGTCCGTCACACCCGGAGCACCCCCTACGCTGAGACCATGACAGGTCTTCGGTGGGGAATCCTCGCGACCGGCGGAATCGCCGGCGCATTCGCGTCCGATCTGCGAACCGCGGGGCTCGACCTCGTGGCCGTCGGATCCCGGTCACAGGAGTCGGCCGACGCGTTCGCCGCCCGCTTCGACATCCCCCGCGCGCATTCTTCGTATGAAGACCTCGTCGCGGACCCCGATGTCGACATCATCTACGTGTCGACACCGCACCCGATGCATCACGAGAACGCCCGCCTCGCCCTCGAGCACGGCAAGCATGTGCTCGCCGAGAAGGCGTTCACCCTGAACCGCGCCGAGGCGGAAGACCTGCAGGCGCTCGCCGCCGAGCGCGGTCTGCTGGTGATGGAGGCGATGTGGACGCGGTATCTGCCGCACATGGTCCGCATCCGCGAGCTCATCGCCGACGGCGCCCTCGGTGAGATCCGGGCCGTGAGCGCCGATCACACCCAGCTGCTGCCCTCCGACCCCGCGCATCGGCTCAACGCCCTCGAACTCGGTGGCGGCGCCCTGCTGGACCTCGGGATCTACCCGATCTCCTTCATCTGGGACATCCTCGGCGCACCGACCAGCATCCGCGCCGTCGGCCGCCTCATCGAGACGGGAGCCGACTCCGAGGTCGCCACGGTCATGACCCACGACGGCGGTGCGGTCTCGACCAGCCTCTCGTCGTCGCGGGCTGCAGGCCCCAACGTCGCGAGCATCATCGGCACGGCCGCCCGCATCGACATCGACACCGTCTGGTACAGCCCGACCACGTTCCGCCTCGTCCTGCCGGACGGCACGGTGCAGGAGAGCTACACCTCCGAGGTCGAGGGCCGTGGCATGCAGTTCCAGGCGCTCGCCGCCGAGCGTCTGGTGAGCGAAGGCACCCTCGCGGGCGACATCCTGCCCATCGCCGAGAGCGTCGCGATCATGGGCACCCTTGACGAGATCAGGGCGCAGATCGGCGTCCGCTACCCCCGCGAGGAGGTGTGAGCATGGCCGAGACCACCGATGCCCGCGTCGCCGTCTACCTCGACTTCGACAACATCGTCATCTCCTGGTACGACCGGGTGCACGGTCGCAACGCCTACGGCAAGGACCGTCAGCGGATCAGCGAGAACCCGAACGACCCCGAGGTCACCGAGCGATTGAGCCGGGCGATGATCGAGGTCGGCGCCATCATCGACTACGCGGCCTCGTTCGGCACGCTGGTGCTCACCCGCGCATACGCGGACTGGTCCTCCCCGGTCAACGCCGTGTACCGCTCGCAGCTCGTTGCCCGCGCTGTCGACCTCGTGCAGCTGTTCCCCGCCGCGGCGTATGCCAAGAACGGCGCCGACATCCGGCTCGCCGTGGATGCGGTCGAGGACATGTTCCGCCTCCCCGATCTCACCCATGTCGTGATCGTCGCGGGTGACAGCGACTACGTGCCCCTGGCTCAGCGCTGCAAGCGCCTCGGCCGCTACGTGATCGGCGTCGGGGTGTCTGGCTCCACAGCCAAGTCGCTGGCCGCCGCGTGCGACGAGTTCGAGTCGTACGACTCGCTGCCCGGTGTCGTGCGCCCCTCCAAGCC
>NZ_QOAY01000134.1:2320-6378 GCF_003314775.1 Microbacterium sp. H6
GTCGCCGCCGCCGCGGCCACTCCCGCGGTCGAGGCGCCGACGCCGGTGGCGGAGGCGGAGGCTGTCGCCGAGACGGTGACGGAGACCGCCTCGAAGCCGAAGGCCGCCTCGAAGCGATCGCGATCCAAGGCCGCCCCGAAGGCGGAGGAAGTGCGGGTCGAGGACAAGGTCGACGATCAGGAGGTGGCGACGCAGCTGCTGGAGCGCGCGCTCCGTCTGGGGCACGACAAGGCCGACGCCGACGAGTGGCTGCACAGCTCCGCGGTCAAGACGCATATGCGTCGCATGGACCCGTCGTTCAGCGAGAAGGCACTCGGCTACCGGTCGTTCTCCGACTTCCTGAAGTCCCGCGACGACATCGCGGAACTCGAGGAGACCGGGCACGAGCGTCTCGTCCGCCTGCTCGAGCCCTGAGAGTGGTCCGCGACGTGGCGGCCAGGACGCGGTGATCCGCTCCTGGCCGCCACGTACGGCCGGTGTCAGAGCGTGGCTTCGAACGGGTCGAAGTCCGCGGCGATCGACCCCACCTGATCGAGGGTGCTCTCGACCTCGACGAAGCTCCGCGCCTCGGCGGCCTCCTCGATCGAGAGTAGGGTGTCGAGCACGTGGTAGCCGAACTCGCCGGTGGCGACGTGTGGACGCCCCGCGGCGATCGCCCGCGCCATGTCGAGCAGCCCGACGCCGCGGCCGGACAGCACGCCCTCCTGCTCGACGTCGATGATCTCCTGCTGCACGGGCTCCGGCGGGATGAACAGACGTGTGAGCGGACGGGTGATCGAGATCGCGCCGCCGAACGTGTTCGGGTCCGGGATCACGATCGTGCCCTCGGTGCCGGTGATCTCGACGATGCCCTGGCGGACGACGGGTGAGTCGGTGCTGTACAGGCTCTGCGCCTGCCCGCCCTCCTCGAACGCCATCAGCACGCTGAGCGTCGAGGGGATCTCGACCGGGAACTCCTGGCCTGCGAGTTCACCGACCTGCACCTGGCGCGTGGGAGAGCCCTGCAGTCCGAGTGCTGCGACCGAGGCGACAGGCCCGAACACGTGCACGAGGGCCGACACGTAGTACGGCCCCATGTCGAGCAGCGGTCCGCCGCCCTTGGCGTAGAGGAACGCGGGATTCGGGTGGAAGATCTCCGGTCCCGACCACTGGAACGTGGTCTGCGCGAACAGCGGACGCCCGATGTCTCCGCGCGCGATCGCTCGCTTCGCCGTCTGCACGCCAGGACCGAGGACGGTGTCGGGGGCGACGCCGACGCGCAGGCCCGCCGCGTCCGCCTTCTGCAGCAGGCCGCGGGACTCCTCACGGCTCACACCGATCGGCTTCTCGGTCCAGACGTGCTTCCCCGCCGCGATGATCGCCTCGGAGACCTCCACGTGCACGGCTGGGATCGTGAGATTCACGACGATGTCGATCTCCGGATCCTGGAGCACCGTGTCGACACCGCCGGCACGAGGCACGCCGTACTTCTCGGCCTGCGCTTTGGCGCGCTCCTCGAGCAAGTCGCCGATCGCGACGACGCGCACATCGGGGAACGTCGTGAGGTTGGACAGGTACTGGTCGCTGATGTTCCCGGCACCGATGATGCCGACGCCCACCGCCATCAGGCCGCCACCTTCTCGTCGAGGTAGACCCGGCTGCGCTCGACGGCGTCGAACAGGTCGCCCTCGTAGTGGTCGAACTCGACGATCGCGAGCTCCAGCGCCGGTGCTGCGGTGATGGCCTCGATCAGCGGGACGTTACCCTCACCGGCGGCCACCTGATCGGCGGGCGGATACGCTCCCGCGAGTGCGGGGTCGAGTGTGCCGTCCTTCGCGTGCACGGCGATCACCCGACTGCCCAGACGCTCCAGCAGCGCGACGGGATCGACGCCGCCACGGGCCACCCAGTACAGGTCGACCTCGAGCACGACGCGGTCGTCGAGCAGCCCGGCGAGGACCTCCAGGCCGGTGACGCCGTCGAACACGGCCTCCAGCTCGTGGGCGTGGTTGTGGTATCCGACCCGCACACCGACGGCCGCACCGATCTCCGCGGCCTCGTTGAGCAGTCGCGCCGTCTCCTCGATCTGCTCGATCGACTCCCAACGCGCCGGTTCGGTGTAGGGGTCGATGACCGTGTCCATGCCGAGCACCTTCGCCGCGGCGAAGACCTCAGCCGGGGAGGGGACGGGCACCGTGGTGCCGCTGCCGTCGGGGTTGACGAACGACGGCGACGCCAGGAAGGCGTGTCCGGAGGGGGCGACCAGACCGGCGGCGGTGAGCGCGGCTGCGAGGGGCTCGGCGCGGCGCACGAAGTCGTACGGCTCGACGGCCGTGAAACCGCGGGCTGCCACCGCCTGCAGGGAGGATTCGAGGTCGGCCTCCAGCTCGTCCTTGATGGTGAACAGCTGCAGGGAAGTCCGAATCGTCATCGGTCGTGCTCCTTCGGTCATCGGTGACGTTGCGGGACCGGTGTCCCGTTCAGGCACGCTATCACCAAATACCTCCACGCGGAAGTTTTAAATCGCTAGACTGCCCTCATGCCTCTCGACACCCCCGAACCCCCGGAGCCCCCACGGCAGCGCGGGGCCTACGCGAAGGGGATCGCCCGTCGGCAGGAGATCCTCGACCGCGCCATCGAGGTGTTCGCCGAACGTGGCGCCGACCGCACGAGCCTGCGGGCCATCGCGCGCGAGGTCGGGGTCACGCACGCGGCTCTCACCCACTACTTCGGCTCCCTGGAGGAGCTCCTCGTCGCGGTGTACGAGGAGAGCACCGTACCGTCGCGCCAACCGAGCTCTCCCCCGCCCGACGCGACGCCGGTGGAGATGATGATCGAGTCCGCGCGGCTCAACCGTGCGATACCCGGTCTCGTGCAGCTGTACTCGACGCTCGTCGCCACGGCGCTCGAGGAGGGCCATCCGGCGGCGCGCACGTTCGCCACCGGTCGCTTCACGCGCCTCCGCGCCCGACTCGCCGACGTCGTCCGACGCCAGCAGGAGGAGGGGAGGATCCGCGACGACCTCGACGCCGATGCGGTCGCAGCCCTGGTGGTGGCGGCGTCCGACGGCCTGCAGACGCAGTGGCTGCTCGACGAGACCGCTCCTCAGCACGAGGCGCTCGCCCTGCTCGATCGACTGCTGCGACCAGGAGCCTGACGACGGGTGGACCGCAGTGCGGGGCGACGCGAAGCCGAGGCTAGGCTCGAACCGTGACGCCCGTGCCGCAGTCCCCGTACGCCAGAGCACTCGGCGAGCGCATGGCCGACCTTCACCCCCGACTGCGCCTGTACTTCGCACCGATCCCGGACGGAGCGACCGGCATCGGCGAGGGGGTGTTCGAGCGAGTGGGCACTCCGCGTCGATGGCTGTGGCCCTTCCTCCGGGTCCTCGAACGACGCGGCGTGGTCGCCGCGGGGTGGGAGCGAGAGGTGCCGTTCCGGGTCGAGAACCGCTCCATCGCGTCCAGAGCGCTCAGTGAGCGGACCTTCTTCTTCGGCCGTGGCACGTGGACCATGCGAGACGCCGTCGCACTCACCCGCCATGGCCGCGTCGTCGACGAGCTCGGCGAACCGGGCCTCCTCGCCGCCTGCTTCGACGTCGAGGTACGTCAGGGCGCACTGCATCTGAGGAGCCGAGCCGTCGGACTTCGCTTCGGTCGCCTCCGGGTGCGGATCCCCCGGCCCGTGGCACCTGTCATCCGCCTCACCGAGCGCTTCGACGACGACCTCGATCGGCAGCGCATGGCCCTGACCGTCGATGCGCCGTTCCTCGGCCGCCTGTACGAGTATCGGGGAGAGTTCGCCTATCGCATCCAGCATCACGAGAAGGAGCAGACCGCATGAGCACAGGACGGGTCGTCATCGGCGGTTCCACCGGGTTCATGGGGCGCTTCCTCGTGCCCCGGTTCCGCGCGGAGGGGCGCGAGGTCGTCACGATCTCGCGTTCAGGCGCCGACATCCGCTGGGGCGATCAGGTGGAGATCGATCGCGCAGTCGACGGTGCCGCCCTCGTGATCGGATTGGCCGGCAAGAGCGTCAACTGCCGTTACACCCCAGAGAACCGGGCGGAGATCTTCCGC
>NZ_QOAY01000274.1:0-4184 GCF_003314775.1 Microbacterium sp. H6
AACGGCGATGCGGCTGCCTCCGCGATCGTCGACGAGGGCGTCCGTCTGCTCACGGCGACGGCCACCGCCGCTTCCGCGCGCACCGCCGACACCGTCATCCACGGCGGTCTGACCGACCACGTCTGGTTCCGCCAGCAGCTCACGTCGTCCCTGCAGGCAGCCGAGCGTCGGGTCGTGCCCGCGCGCGGCGACGCCCTCGACGGGGCGCTGCTTCTCGCGCGCCGCACCGACCTCCCCCATGAAAGGTTCGTCCACCGTGCCGAATGACGACTCCCGCCTGACCGCCCTCCTCTCCGTGCTGGAGCGCCTCGACACCGAGGCCTCGACGACGGAGCGGGGCGACCTCGACCTGCTCGGCACGGCCGAGCTCGTGCGACGGATGAACGCGGAGGACCGCCGGGTGCCCGAAGCCGTGGCCGAGCGCGCGGAGGAGATCGCGACTGCCGTCGACGGCATCACCGAGCGGTTCCGTCGCGGCGGACGCCTCATCTACATCGGAGCGGGCACCGCGGGCCGCATCGGCGTGCTCGACGCGAGCGAGTGCCCGCCGACGTTCGGCACGGATCCCTCGATGGTGGTCGGTCTGATCGCGGGTGGTGAGGCGGCCATCCGCTCCGCCGTCGAGAACGCCGAGGACGACGACGCGGCCGCCGAGGCGTCGCTGCGCGAGCTCGGACTCACCGAGCGCGACACGGTGGTGGGCATCTCGGCCTCCGGCCGTACTCCTTACGTCGTCGGCGGCCTGACGTATGCGCGCGGCATCGGCGCGTTCACGGTGGCGATAGCGTCGAACGCCGACTCCGAGATCGGGGCCGCGGCCGAGGTCGCGATCGAGGTCGTCACCGGACCCGAGTTCATCTCCGGGTCCACGCGGCTGAAGTCCGGGACGGCGCAGAAGCTCGTCGTGAACATGCTCACGACGCTGTCGATGATCAACCTCGGCAAGACGTATCGCGGCGTCATGGTCGATCTGCTGGCCACGAACGAGAAGCTGCACGCCCGTTCGATCCGCACGGTGTCGCAGCTGTCCGGCGTCGACACCGCGGGGGCGGCCACGGCGCTGCAGGCGGCGGACGGCTCGGTCAAGCTCGCGCTGCTGATGCTCGCCGCCGACGCGACGGCGGATGCTGCGGCGTCCGCGCTCGACGAGGCCGACGGGATCCTTCGCGACGCCATCACCGCGCTCGCCTGATCGGCGCGCTTCCCGCGCGTCCGATACGGTATGCGGATGCCCCTCGCTCTGATCACCGGCGCTGCGCGCGCCGACAGCATCGCCGCCGGAATCGTCCCCCGACTGCGCGCCGCCGGCTGGACCGTCGTCACCAGCGACCTGCGCGATGCCGACCACCCGGCCGACCTCTCCACGGTCGAGGGACCAGAAGCGCTGATCGCGGAGGTGACGGCGACTCATGGACCGATCACCGCGCTCATCCTGAGTCACGCGCACGATGTGGAGTCAGGAGTGCTCGACACCACAGCGGAGAGCTTCGACCTGCACGTCGCCGTGAACGCGCGAGCGACCCTGCTGCTGATCGCGGCCTTCGCCCGTCAGGTCGGCGACGACGGGGGAGTGGTCCTGGCGTTGACCAGCGACCACGTGACCGGCAACCTCCCCTACGGCGCGTCGAAGGGGGCGCTCGACCGCCTCGTCATCTCCGCGGCGCGCGAGCTCGGCCCCCGGGGGATCTCCGCGAACGTGCTGAACCCCGGACCCGTCGACACCGGCTGGATGGACGACGAGACGCGCACGGGCCTGGCCGGCATGACCCCGCTCGGACGCCTCGGCCGGCCTGCGGATGTGGCGGCCGTGGTGGAGTTCCTCGTGTCCGACGAGGGGCGCTGGATCTCGGGGCAGCTGCTGAAGTCCGACGGGGCCTTCTCGGCGCAGTACTGACTGTCGCCGGGCCTGCGACCTGCGGGCCCGGTGCCTGTGCCTGTGCCTGTGCCGGTGCCCTGCAGGCTCGGCTCCGCAGGCGCAGGATCAGTGCTCGCAGGTGCAAGACCCTCCGCCGCAGCAGGCCGATGCCGCACCTCCGTGCGCCTGCGAGGACTCCGGCACGTCCATGGCCGGGTTCTGATCGAGGAACCCTGCGGGCTTGAACCAGAAGCCGGCGTAGTCGACGGGCATGATTGGCCAGTCCTCGGGGCGGGGGAAGTGCGTCAGGCCGAAGGTGTGCCAGAGCACGATGTCGTGTCCGTCGATGTCACGGTCCGCGGCGGCGTACTCCGGCAGTCCGGAGCCGCCCTGGTGGGCGTTCGGGTAGCGACCGGCCGGCCAGATCTGCCCCGGCTCGAAGCGCGTCGCCCACAGGTGCTTCGTCGCGAAGGCGGCGCGCGCGGCGACGGAGGACTCCGGGTCGGCCATCAGCAGCGCGGTCGGCTCCGGGATCAGGTGGTACGCCGTGGGTCGGCCGACGTGGTTCGTCCGCGAGGCGCTCTGCACCTCCCAGACCCGCGCCACAGAGGAGTCCGCGTCGCGCTGCGCCTCCGACTCCGTGCGCAGCGGTGTCTCCGACCATGTGAAGGCGTTGCCGAAGGGGTTGTCCTCGCCCATCGGGATGCGCTGGGCATCCACCTCGACGAGCCGGTTGTCCTCGCCGTCGATCGCGACGTCGAGGCGCGCACAGAACAGGTGCTGGTGGACCGGGGCGAACACGCCGGGCGCGAGTTCGGTCGCATGCCTCTGCCGCACGCCGGGTTCACCCGCACCGGCGAACACGATGCCCGTGGCTTTGGCGACGACCTCGATCGAGCCGTCGAGGCCGAAGTTCCAGTAGAAGCCGTAGTCGTAGTTGCCGATCGTGGAGAAGTACGACACCACGAACCGACGGGAGCGGCGCACGTCGGAGCGACCGGCGAGGTCGGTGTGCTTCCAGAGGATGCCGTAGTCCTCCTCGTGCATGCAGATCACGTTCGGGATCCGTACCGGGTGGCCGTGGTCGTCGGCGACGTAGCCGTCGACGTACCGGATCACACCGAGGCAGTCGCAGCCGAGCTCGAGGTGGTTGGCGTTCTTGCCGAGCAGGTATTCGCCGGCGTCGAAGTAGCTGATCCAGAAGCGTCCGGGAGCGGTGTCGCCGTAGGGGACCACCATCTCCGGAACGCTCGCCCTGCTCAGCACGGATCGTCCCTGGAACGTGACGTCGTGCAGCACGAGTCCCTCGCGGGCGTTGAAGTCGACGCGCATCGACCAGCCCTCCCACTCCACGAGCGACCCGGTGACGGAGAAGCTGGGCCCCTCCGGCTGGGTGATCTCGATGGGCTTCAGAGTGGTGCGCGCCTCGCCCTGCACTTCGGGGTAGTAGTTGCCGTGTCCGGCCGGCACGGGCACGTCGCCATGGTCCTCGACGCGGATCACGCTGTTCGAGGTGAGGTCGATGTGCACGATGAGGCCTTCGACCGGGTGCGCCCACGGGGAGTCGTGCTCATCGTGCTTGAGGAACGTCAGCGAGCGGATCACCCGGCGGCCCACCTCGTCGGCACGCCCGGTGTATCCGGGGGCGAGGGGGCCGCAGAAGGCGAGAGCCATGTGCTCCTCGAGCCCCCGACGCTTCATCGCGGCCTGCCATTCCGGCGAGGCCTTCGCGATGCTCTCCGCGCGCTCGTACTCCTCGAACAGATACTGCGGCTGTCCGTAGGGCGGGGCGTCGTTCGGCACCCGGTGCGTGCGCAGCACCTCACGACGGGTGATCGAGACCACGACCTCCGTGGCGATCCCGGTGGCGATGTCGAGCAGTGTCACGTCGACGCGGCGGTCGACGGCGGATCCGGCGGTCCACGTCGCGAGCTCGTCCTTGGTGGGCTCGTCGGGGAGCAGCATCGGCACGCGGGTGGTCGCCGTCATCAGACCAGCGGCGTCGAGCACCTCACGGGCGGCGGCGATCTCGGTTCCGGTGAGGGGATCGTGCGGGTGCGGAGCGGCGATCTTCCCGATCGACACGGGCTGCGGAGCATGGTGGGACATCATCGACCTCACTATTTTCGAGCGACTGCTCAATAAACGGGTTGGCACGATGATAGGGCCGACAGCCCGTCCTTCGCAACGGGGCGTCTTCCCGACGAGGCGTGCGGAGGGGGTCTCAGGCGCGCCAGGGGGCGAGCGCGGCGTCGAGCACGGCGAGGTGCGCGGCGGCGGACTGCGGCTCCGTGACCTCGACGATCTGCTGCCCGTAGGTGATGGAGCG
>NZ_QOAY01000131.1:0-223 GCF_003314775.1 Microbacterium sp. H6
GCGGCACCGGCGCCCACCGCGGCGGAGTCCGCCCCTGCCGATCAGCGCCCGGCAGACGAGCAGGGAGAAGGCGCGCGAGGCGCAGACGAGACCGCCGGCGTCGCTCCCGAAACAGCAGCCCCCGAGGTCGCCGCACCGCAGGGGCCGGTCACCTTCGAGCGGATCCGTGCAGCGTGGCCGGCGGTGCTCACGCGTCTCGAGAGCATCAGCCGCACGTCCTGGT
>NZ_QOAY01000131.1:448-637 GCF_003314775.1 Microbacterium sp. H6
GGGAGGTGCTCCGCGTCAGCCCTCGCCGTCAGGGGCGTCGACGCCGGCGGATGCCGCTCCCGCATCGGAGCCTGCGTCAGCGGGTTCCCCCCGTCCGCAGTCCCGCAGCGCCTCCGCCTCGGCGGTGACGGAATGGGCTGTCGCGCCGATCCCGACCGCGACCGAGCGGCCGGTGAACCAGGCTCCAGT